>JBOHQZ010001415.1:0-1629 GCA_050732275.1 bacterium | reverse complement strand
TTTTCTTGCCCAGCAGATAATACTCAAAACGAACGTGTCCTTCGCGTTCGCGGAGCGCAATCTGCTGCTGAATGAACGGCAAGTCTTCCGGCGCGAAAAAATCCATGCTCATCGGTAAGATTTTGCTCTTATAATGAGAACAATTTCAAACAGCAAGCCGGGACTCAACAAAAATAGCGCATATTTTCATCGAAAAGCAAACAAAATCATTTTCACCAAAAGCCAATATGCCTTCATTTCAAGAACGCTTTCTCGCCAATCGAATCATCGCTTCCAAACTACATTCAACATCCGCTTCAGTAGTTGCCCACGACGAAACGCTGATACGCATCGCCGTTTTTCCCTGCCACACCGTGCCGCCACACCAACACGTGCCATCCGCCTGAATGTCGGCGATGACACGATTCGTCTCCTCGGCATCGCCGAACGAAACCAATACTTGATTCAAAACGACTTCGTTGAGAATTTGAAAACCCGCGGCGTTCAGTCCTTCGGCAAATCGTCGGGCGTGGCGGCAGGTGCGCTCGATAAGATCGGCCAAACCCTTTCTTCCCAGGCTGCGCAAAGCCGCCCATACTTCCACGCCGCGCGCCCGCCGCGATAGCTCCGGCGTGTAATCGGAAGGATTGCGCTCCGGACCTTCCGTCGGCAGGTACTCGGCGGTGATCGCCATGGCGGCGCGCAGCGCCTCGGCGTTTCGCACAAACGCCAAACCGCAATCATACGGCACGTTGAGATATTTGTGCGCATCCGTGGCCCATGAATCGGCGTTTTGAATTCCTTTGGTGAGATGGGCGCGCGCAGGCGCTGCTGAAGCCCACAATCCGAAAGCGCCGTCGACGTGTACCCAGGCGCCACTGTCGTGGGCAATACTGCAAATTAGATCGATAGGATCGAAGGCGCCGGTGTTGACGTTGCCCGCCTGCACGCAAACAATCGTCGGGCCGGCGATTTTGGGAAGTGCCTCGACGCGCATGCGACCCTGGCCATCGACCGGAATTTTGACGACACGGCTTCTGCCGAGGCCGAGCAAGCCAAGAGATTTGAAAAGCGTCGGATGCGCTTCTGCGCCGACGATGACGGTGATCGGCGGCGCGCCGAACAATCCATCCGCCTCGACGTTCCATCCGGCGCGCTTCAAAACGGCGTGACGCGCTGCCGCGAGCGCCGTAAAGTTTGCCACCGTTGCACCGGTGACGAAGGCGGCGCCGCTTTTAGGCGGCAGCTTCAAGACCTCGAGCAACCATCGCAGCGCGACGATTTCGAGGTATGCGGTTCCGGGAGTTACTTTGTACAATCCCGTGTTTTGATCCCACGCCGTGGCGAGCCAATTTGCCGCCAGCGCTGCGGGTAGTGAACCGCCTATAACCATGCCATAGAAGCGCGGCCCAGCCATCGCCATGGTCGCCGGTGAACCGATTTCATCGAGCAATTGCAAGACGGCCTCCGGGGCAATTGGTTCGTCCGGGAGCAGCTCATCGAATCGTGACAAATTCGCGACCGCCTCGGCGCTCGGCGCAACACGACGTGCATCCAACTTTTCCAAATAGCCGATGGCGCGTTCCGCTGTGGTTTTCAATAATGCCTGCATAGTTTTCTCCGTTTTTACATTTTATTATTGGAGCAATA
>JBOHQZ010001414.1:0-1630 GCA_050732275.1 bacterium | reverse complement strand
GCTGTGAGTTTCTCGGTGCTTGCATTACGCGCGGCCAACAACGCCGTGATGACGTCTCGTCCTTTTTCAGTAACGATGTAACGGTGCGTTTTCGAGACTTTTGCGATCAAGCCATGGGCGCGCAACAGCCGCAAGCGGCGTCCCACTGCCGCCATTTCTCTGCGTTGGTTTTGTTTGTCCTTGGTCGCAGGGTAGAGATGGGAACGCAAATCACGGTTGCGAAACCCGTTGAGCGAAAACTCCGCCCGGTTGACAATCGTCATCAGTTCAGCGTCGTTCTCTCCCAGTGGATTCAGCGCTCGGTAACGCCGTCCGTCGCGCCGTACCGGCCGGCAGACTTGCGCGGCTTGCTCGGCGAGCCGGGTTTGTACATGGACTGCAGCCAGAGCGGTCAGGTATCGCTCGGTGGCTGCCCGACTCACTTCAGAGCGCCGGTGAAAGTCAGCTACGCTGCGGCGCAGTTCGCGCCAGCGCTTAGGGCCGCCAGGACTTTTCTCCGCCGCGCGAAAGCTGCGGAAATCTCTCGGTTCATTGATCGTTGCCTCCACGCGCAAGATGCTGCCCTTGTCATAGCATTTAAGCGAGTTCTTGTTGACCCAGTGCTTGACTCGTACGCCGTCAGGCCAGCGACGCCGATCGCTTTGCACGTCACTTTGACAACCTACCTGTGCCGAGCGGTGCATAAACCGAAGCACTTGTTCACTGCCAAACGTCATCACCGCGTGATGCACCAAAGGGGGATAAATGCGTGCCAGAGCAGCCCGGTCACGAAACATCACATCGGTGGCGTACTCGGTCTCGGCCGCCGTCCAGTAGTAGTCACGCTCAATGGGACGGCTAATCTCAGCGTGCAAAGGATGGCACTTTTTGAGCAAAGGTCGCAAAAGCACGGGCCAGTTGGTGCGGTGTTGTTGATCCATCAGCGCTTGGGCATGCGACAGATCGTCAATCCACGGAAAACAGTTATCCTCTCGCTCATAGCGCAGTTTCCGCTGATCCATCTGGCGGGCCAGCCATTCTCGTCCGTTGAGACAAATTTGAATCAGAAACGGAAACCAGCTCTGCAACCGAAGGTGCAAAAACCCCAATTGTTCATGCATCCAGTAAAAATAAAGGTGGATGCACTTGCCCCATTCAAGCCTAAGCTCAAGCTTTCGGGTGGTACGATTGCCGCGCAAAAACCACGTGCGGCACGGCTCGACGCAACTAAACACAGCAATCAGTCCCAACTCAATCTTGTCACGCTGCTGGATCTTGCGAGCCTCGTCCTCCTTGCGTATCCGGCTGGAGTTAAGATAAAGCATCGGCCGGTGATGCCGCGCCGCCAGATCCACTGCCGCCTGGCGCACCCGGGCCGTCAGGGTAGTGGCGAAAGTTTTAAAATCTTTCCACAAAACTCCTGCTTGCCTCAGGTACTCTTCCATCACAGGCTGGTAATAGAGACTTCGAAGCGTGCCCTGCAGTCGCAATCGATCCCAACCATGCAAAACTCCGATGACATCGCGTGCGTGACGCCCTACAAAGGCATGCGCAACCTCTTTCGTCAGTGCATTGTGAATCGTAGACATGAAAACGGTTTACACCAATGAAACCAATCTGTCATTTTGGTTGCGGCTGTGCCGCGCTAGGA
>JBOHQZ010001413.1:0-1633 GCA_050732275.1 bacterium | reverse complement strand
GACGCTGGTCTCTTTAAGCGGCGATATGCTCATTCGAGTTATTCTGTGGTTTATTACGATGTCTCGGAAGCAGTTTTGGGAACCTGGGTGATCAAGTTTCTAAGGCATCACAGTTTCAGAACTCGTGTTCAACGTTTAGGCAAAGTCATTAAAGTCAGTCCAGCGAAAGTTGCCTATTGGGAACTTTATAATTCTCAGATTAAGAAGATTGACTGGAAGTCTCATCCTTAACTCCTCACCGGCTCGCCACTTTCCCTCCCCGCATAAAATCCTGATACCGCATCTCGATCCTCCCCGGCTGCAAGCGGCCGCTGGCGAAAAGCTCTTTAATGAATATCGTGTACGACATGCGGTCGAGCTTCAAACCATCTTCAAGATACGAGTAGATCACGGCAGCGAGCACATGCACGCCGCCTTCGTGCCGCTCGAAATATTGGCGCACGGCCGTGGCGGAGCTGTTGCCATTGGCGCCCATAAGCTGCGAAATCACGCGCCGGCGCTCGGCCACCCACAAATCCGCGGCGAGCACCGCCTCCTCGCGGCAATATGCCATAAAATTTCTATAGCCGAGCGCCGCCTCGGACTGCGCCAGCTTCTGCTGCAAAAACGCATCGCCTTTCAACGTCTCGAATGACTTGGTTAAAACCGAATCCACCATGCGCTCGCAATATGGATGCAGCAATTCGTGATAAGCGCTTTTGACGGTGACGTGCATGGGATAGTTGGCATCGGTCAAGTAAAGCTGGCCGCTGAGGCGAACGGCGTGCGGCTGCAAAAGCCAAAGGGCAAATACCTCGAGATCATCCACGGACTCCCAGTCCCGCAAAAAACGCTCGAGATCACCGATTACGTCATAAGACTGCAGCTCTTGATGAAGGCGTGGCAGCTTGGCCGTGATCTTGGGGTAAAAATTGTTGCGCCAGTAAACGTCAAACCGTTCTTTTTGCAAATACTCGAACACCGTCCGCAGCAACGGCTTGAGCGTTTGCCATTGCTGCCAATTTTTTTCGCTGGCAAAATCGGAGGCCATCAGACGGCTTCGCACGCCGGCATCGTCATCCATCCCAGCCAGGATGGCGGCAATGCTGTCTTCGGCGGCAACCGCGGAGAACAGCACGCACAGGCGCGGTCCCAGTGGTTGATTCGGACCGATGATCGCGTCGATTTTTTTCACGGCCGCGGCAACCGGTTTGGGCAGCTTGCGGCTCCATTCGGTTTGCAGATCGCCGTAATATTTTTTGTAAATCTCCCGATTGGAAAGCAGGCCAACAAAGCTGCACAAATCGTATTTGAACGAAGTTTTTACCGTCCAGTGCGTGATGAAATGTGTGCCGGCGGCCTTTTTCTTTTCGCTACAGCTAATTTGCAAACAGCCAAATGCCAACAAGAACAGGCTAGCAAGTCTCTTGCTTCGCATCATCATCATCTTCGTCATCCTGGTGGTTAATGCATTACCCCCAAAGCTATTACGAGCACAAAGATTTTGAATTGTCAATTTAAAATTGGCAATTGACAATTCATTTTGGTTGTGGTCATCGCCGTTCATACTGTCTTACTGCGGAAAAACTATTGAGCAGGCCGGCGGTCTGCATTACGTCCAGTTTTGGTCCAAGCGGGCGTAAGTGCCAGAAGC
>JBOHQZ010001412.1:0-1638 GCA_050732275.1 bacterium | reverse complement strand
GGATCGAGAATGTTTTGCCGCATCGCAACCGTCTTGCCGCCTTTTTGCAGAGTGGAAATCGGAATTTGCAGCGCGATCGTGCCGACGTTGAAACCGGCAACGCCGTCGCGTGGTGCGTCCACCCCGGTGCCGTTTCGTTTGCGGGTCTGGCCAACGTCAAAGGCGCCACCCAGATCGACAAAGAAGGGATCGTCGGTCGGTCCGCAAAAAACCTGTTCGCCTGTCGAAGCCGTAGCAATCGCACCCATCAAGAGCGCATCGTACGTAGTGCCCAAACCAACCACCGCATTTTCAATCGAGCGGAGCCCAATATTGGGCGGCGGCACCTTGCCATTGTTAACGATGGGCGTAAATGCGGCTCCCTTTACACTTCTCTCGCAAGTGTAGGTCGTCTTCAGATTTTGTTTTCCCAGCCGGATGTTGAAGAAAGTCGTGGGGTCTTCATTGGTTTGGGTAAAGGTGAAACGATAAATGAGTTCTTCGCCCGGCCGGTTCGCATCGTTGTCGATGTGAATTTGGTAGCGGATGTTTTCACCGAAGGGAAAATAGTTCGGCCCGCCTTCGGGCAGCATCATGGGTATGTAACAAGCGATAATCGTTACATAATTGGGGCGGTCGGGACTGACGAACGCATACACATCGGTGGGGTCTGCCAACGGGTCGTTGGAGATCAACGGCGCTTCGCGGTGGCTGGAGGCGTCGAGGTATCGTGACGACGGCGTGAGGAACAAAGCCAACGCCGCCAGCAGCGTGGCCGCGAACAGAATAAATCTGCGCATAACTAACCTCTCCTTAAAAGGTTTGAATGATAGAGTTGATTGATATGCATTTGATGCATGACATTAAGAGTACGAGCCGGTGCCGCAATCGGATTTATTTGGGTGTGAAAAAGATTTCTTGCTTATGCCGGGAAGATTTTTTAACTTGTTTTATCTTAAAAATATGCGTTTATTCGCAAAATCGGCCCTACCAGGCGATCACGATCGCTCGAACATCCGTCACTTTCGAATAAACCTGAGCCTGTATCGAAATCGGAGTCAGTTGCATGCTTGGAAAACTTTTTTTCACGCTTGGCTTGTTGTGCTTGCTCGCCGCCCCGGCAACGGCGCAATTCAAAATCGACCGCATCACCAACAGCATAGGATTTGACACGCCCCAAACGTTCACCCTTTACACTAATTCCCATTTCAACCGCGCCGAAGCATTTTATTTGAATCTGGGAGTGAAGGCGCAGCCACGACTCTCGCAGCAGCCGGAGGGAGTGCCGACGTGGACATTCTACGGCGACGCCGGATATGGCTTTAAAAATGAAAAGAAAAAACGGCCGCGCTGGACGCTCGGCTTGCAAAAAGATTTTCAAATTCCCGGCCGCCTCACCTTCGGCACGGAATATTTTTATAAAGTGGATACCAACGACCGCTGGATCGTCAGCGAGCTTGAAAATTCGCTGGCCGGCTTTTTTCTTCACGAAGATTTCATGGATTTCTTCGGCAAAAAAGGCGTGCGCGCCTTCGCCGACTATCAGCTCGCGCAAGTTCATACCTTGCGCCTCGAGGCCAGCGGCCATCGCTACGAGACCCTGCGGCGCAATTCTAATTGGAGCGTTTTCGGCGGCGGCAAAGACTATCCGCCCAACCC
>JBOHQZ010001411.1:0-1638 GCA_050732275.1 bacterium | reverse complement strand
TGCGCTCGAAAGCGAACTGGAAGGCGATGCAGAATCACGTGAATAAAACTTCGAAGATACGATACGGCTTTTTTGACATCTCATCGGCGGCGGTGGAATGAGTTCTGGATGCTGGCTGCTTGATCCTGGATGCTGAATAGGATCAAGGATCGAGTTTCCAGCATCCAGTATCAAGGATCGAGCCTATGTTAGAAATCTTCTTCAGCCCGACTTTTTTCAACTCCGTACACCAAGCGGTCAATGAGATCGTTCGCATTGCGACGATTTTTTTGACCCTGGGCGTCGTGGTTTATTTTCTCGCCATGGTGTTCAAGCTGAGCGCCAAGGAGAGCGACGACACCATGTACCGCATGTTTTTCGTGGTGTTCTCGGCGATCGGGCTGGCGACATATCGCCTGTGGGCGGTTTGGCTGGGAAAGATTTTCGTGCTGTTGTCGCGCGCCATCTTCGATTTGGACAACGGCGGCAATATCATGACCCAATACCTCGGCACTTTTTTCGCCAACGAGGATGGCAGCGGCTTGCGGCTGTCGGTGTTCAATTTGATGAGCCTCGAAACGCTGTCGTCGCTGTCGTATATGCTGGTCATGGTGGTTTATGAAATCTTCGTGATCGTGCAAGTGATCGTGCAAATCTTTTTCTATCTGCTCGGGCCGGTGGCAATCGTGCTTTCGCTATTCCCGACTTTTCACGATATGTTCAAAATTTGGCTGGCTAATTTTTGCGCGGTAAATTTCTGGTCGGTGCTGGCGGCAATTCTCTTTCGACTGGTCAAAACCCTGACGACTTCAACGGCATTTCAGACCGCAGTGCAAAACGGCGACAAGGGCATCTTGTGGGATTCGTTCATTCTCGGCGTCATCGTCACGATTACAATCATTTTGATTCCGAAAATATCCACAGGATTTTTCAAGCTGGCATCGGCGAGTGCGGATATGGGAACGTATGGCACCGGCATTACCGCCGGAGTGGTGGTTTCAACGGTGTGGAAACGTTTGAAATCGTACTCGTCGAATGTGACCCAAAATGTCACCTCGACAACGGCGAGCACCATCATTTCCGGGGCGCGAGCGCTTTCAGCAAGTCCGGCGGCTACAGCGACAAATAACGCAGCCGATTCGTTGGCGCGCGCGGAAACGCCAATCGCGAACTGGCCGTTTGGCGGCTCGGTGCAGCCGGCGGCGAATATGAATAGCTAGCTGCTGTTGAGGAAATGCGCATGCGCTCCAAATTTTTCCCATTGCCTAAACGCGGCCTCGTGTCGTGCGTGGCATTCGCTATTGGCGTGGCCTTCGTGAGCTTTCTCACCGTGCCGGCCTGCAAAAACTCGACGCCATTGGCCACCCAAGCCGACACCACCAGCCACAATTTTGTTTTTCAAATTGACACGCTGGGCGATGGCAGTTCGAGCCTGCTCAATGATGTGTTCATCATTGATGAAAACAATATCTGGGCGGTGGGAGAAATTTATCTCAAAGATGCTAATGGGCAGTTTATATATCCGCCTTACAATGCAGCACAATGGAACGGCAGGACTTGGAACCTGTTGAAAATACCGGTGAAGGATTTCGGCGGCTTGACCACCTCTTTTCCGCTTAAGACTGTTTTCGGATTCACACCCAATGATGTTTGGGTGGC
>JBOHQZ010001410.1:0-1639 GCA_050732275.1 bacterium | reverse complement strand
CGACAACGAGCGCAACTACGCCAATCGCGGCGACGGCGAAGCGAGCGGCATCGACCTGTTTGTGAAATACGGCGCGTTTTTGCAAACGCGTTTCAACGGTTGGCTGGCATATAGCTTTTTGCACTCACGGCGGCTGTTGCCGAGAAACACCGGCGACGGTTATCTCTACGAGCGCGCACCCTCATCCTTTGACATTACCCACAATCTCACGCTCGTCGGCAAAGTCAGATTGATTCAATTTCTCAGCGGCGGCTTGACGTTTCGTTACGCCACCGGCCGGCCGGTCACGCCCATCATCGGCGCCATTCGCAACGAGCAATTCGGTTTTTATGAGCCAAGCGAAGGACCGGTCAATTCCGAACGTTTGCCGTCATTCCACAGATTGGATGGCAGCTTGAGTTACTATCTGCCTTACGGCAACGGCCACTCGGCGACGTTTTATCTAGCCGTGTCCAATTTGCTCAATCGCGCCAACGTGCTGGATTATGACTACTCGATTGATTACTCGTCGCGCATGCCGCGCACGACGAACTATCGGCGATTTATTTATTTCGGCGTCACGACGACGTTGGCGAAGTAACCCAGACGGCTCGTCTGGAACGAAGCTAGGAAAAGAAGTTGTATAGTTTATGAGATGTGCTCAATGATTAAGCCACAACGCGTGAAATCTTTGCAAAAAGCAAAAAATTCCCGCCGAGAAATGCCGAAGACACCGAGGTTCACCGAAAAAAAAATTCGGCGATACTCGGTGGTTTCGGCGAAGTTCGGCGGATAAACTTTTTCCTAATTTGCTTGCGGCTTGTCCGCGTTGGTTTTGAATCTTTTCAGAAGGAGGCTGCTATGATCAAAGGCGTTCACACCATGTTCTACTCGTCCGAACCCGAGGCGCTGCGAGCGTTCATCCGCGACAAACTCGGATTTTCCTACACGGATGTCGGCGACGGTTGGCTCATCTTCAATCTTCCCGAAGCGGACATGGGCTGTCATCCCACAGAAAAGGGCGAGGGCAATCCGCCTTCCGGCACGCATTATATTTCTTTTTATAGCGACGACATCAAGAAAACGGTGGCAGAGCTGAAAAGCCGCGGCGTTGAGTTCACCGACCAGATTTCCGACGCCGGCTACGGGCTTACCATTCACTTCAAAATGCCAGGTGACTTTGTGGTTGAGCTTTATCAGCCGCATTATACGAAACGCGCGAAATGAATAAGAATAAACCAACGCACAAAGATCTGAAGGAATTTCGAGAATTCGCGCTCTCCTTTCCGGAAGCGGTCGAGGAATTTCCATTCGGACATTCCGTTATCAAAGTGAATAAGAAAGCGTTTGTGTTCTTGGGAACAAATGAGGAGGGTAAAGCCACAATCGCTTTGAAGCTTCCCCATTCCGGTGAGCAAGTGCGGAAGCTCTCGTGCGCGCAACCAACGGGATATGGATTGGGTAAAAGCGGCTGGGTCACAGTGGCGCTCGCAAGTCGTGACACTCCATCGCCGAAGACACTGCGCCTTTGGATCGAGGAGAGTTACCACGCGATTGCTTCTAAAAAACTCCTGACACAACTGGATAGTGAAATGCCTTCTTGATGATTAAACAGAAAGGAACATCAATGAAATTGCAATCATACAGAGTACGCCAAGCC
>JBOHQZ010001409.1:0-1642 GCA_050732275.1 bacterium | reverse complement strand
AACGACAGGCCGGTGTATTTCGTGCGCGACGATGGCGCCGGGTTCGATATGACCTTTGCCAAAAAAATGTTCGGCGCTTTTCAGCGTCTGCACGCAACGTCTGAGTTTGAGGGTAACGGCATTGGCCTGGCAGCCATCAAACGTATTATTCAACGCCACGGCGGCCAGGTTTGGGCCGAAGGCAAAGTGGAACACGGCGCGACTTTCTATTTCACCTTGCCGGCATTAACTGAGAAAAGAGATGGAAAAGGAAAATAAAACTATTTTGCTGGTGGAAGACAACCCTGACGATGAGGTGCTGATCCGCCGCGCCCTGGCCAGGAGCAACATTAAAGTTGATTTGATTGTCGTGCGTGATGGCGTCGAAGCCCTGGATTACCTCTTTGCCACCGGCCCTTATGCTGGACGGAACCCCGGTGTTGTCCCCCAGATCATTTTGCTGGATTTGAAGATGCCCAGAGTCGATGGCTTGGAAGTGTTGAGCCGTTTGCGCGCCGATCGTCGGACCAGGCTGCTTCCGGTCATCATTCTCAGCTTGTCGAACGAAGAAAAAGATATCATCGAAGGCTATAGCCTGGGCGCCAACAGTTATATTCACAAATCCGTGGATTTTGTCCAGTTCAGTGAAACCGTGCGGCAATTAGGGCAGTATTGGCTCTACTTAAACGAAGCGCCGCCGGGAAGAGTAATGAATTACCCCGATACTAAATCATAGCTCAGGAGAATCCCTACGGGCGTAGCCAACGGACGCCTACGGCCGTAGGCAGTCGGGATTGAGTTTTTTGTGTATACCAAATTTAAGGACGAAAATGAGTATACCATTGCAAGTTTTATTCGTCGCCGCCTCACAGGTTGATACGACCTCGTTGCTGCACGTGCTGCAACAATATGGTTATAATCCGGTGTTTGAGCGGGTTGATGCGTTTGCGGGCATGCAAACGGCTCTCGACCGCCTCGATTGGGATGTCATTATTTCCGATGACCTGATGCCGGATTTCAGCGCGTTCACCGCGCTGGCGTTATGCCGCGAACGCGGCCTCGAAACACCTTTCATCGTTGTTTCCAGCACGCAAGGCGAGGAGTGCGCCATCAAGATCATGCAAGCCGGCGCGCATGATTTTCTCACCAAGGAAAATTTGATCCGCTTGGGGCCTGTTGTCGAGCGGGAGCTGCGCGAAGCAGAAGTGCGGCGGGTTTGCAAGCGCGCGCAAGCGGCTTTGCGCAAGGCCAATGAAGATTTGGAAGCGAAATTTGCCGAGCGTACGCGCGCGCTGATGCGAGCCAATACGGAATTGAAAAAGGCCAACCACAAGCTCGAAAAAATCTCGCGGGAAGATGCGCTCACCGGCCTGCTCAACCGGCGCGTCATTTTGGAGGAGGCGGCGGCAGAATGGACGCGCTGGCTGCGTTACGTCTCCCCATTTTCCGTGATGATCATTGACATCGACAATTTCAAGGCGATCAACGATCTTTACGGCCATTTGACCGGCGACAAGGTTTTAGCGCTCATCGGCAGCGCCATTCCACGTTCGTTGCGCGCCGAGGGCAAGGTTGGCCGTTACGGCGGCGAAGAATTTGTCATCGTCATGCCCGAAACCGGCATCGATGGGGCGCTGGCTGCGGCCCACAATCTCATTCACAA
>JBOHQZ010001408.1:0-1650 GCA_050732275.1 bacterium | reverse complement strand
TCGCCGACTATCAGCTCGCGCAAGTTCATACCTTGCGCCTCGAGGCCAGCGGCCATCGCTACGAGACCCTGCGGCGCAATTCTAATTGGAGCGTTTTCGGCGGCGGCAAAGACTATCCGCCCAACCCCAGGTCCGCGCTGCCGGGTGCTTTTGGCATCCAAAACGGTGAGGAAATCTCAATCAAAGTGATTGGCGCGTTCGATTGGCGGGACAATCCGATTTTCCCCAACCTCGGCTGGCAGGTGGAAGGTTATTTTGAGCGCACGAGCAAAGATTTCGCGACCAACGGTTTGTTTCTCACGATGAAGCGTTATCAGCCGACCCTCAGCGATCAAAAGCTGCTCGCCAAAATCATGGTTGGCAGCCGCACCGGCAGTTTCGCCTATCAACATCTGTTGGCCTTGGGCGGCCTCAGCAGCTTGCGCGGCTACCGCGAGAAAGAGTTTATCGGCAATCGCCTGCTCTACGCCAATATCACCTACCAGATCGGGCAATCAGCGTTCGGCGGCCTGTTGCGCCGCCTGCCGCTGCACTACGTTCCGTTTTGGGAAACGCTCTCACTCGGTTTCTTTGCCGAAACCGGTTATGCGTGGATCGCGGATCCGGGCAATCCCGATCTCGAGCTTTTCGACTTCGGGAAATTTTCAACAAATGATTTGCGCAGCGACGTCGGCTTTTCTTTGCTCGTAACCGAAGGGCTACTGCGCGTCGACTTCGCCAAGCGCACCGACCGCGGCCGCGACGATTGGCGGGTGACGTTTCGGATTTTGGATAAGTTTTAATTCGACGGTTTAAAGCTTTAATAAGACTAATTTTTGAAACCCCAACTGATGAATTAAGGCCAACGGATAAAACATCCGCTGGCCTCAATCTAGCCGTTGGAAATATTTTCCTTGTTTGACCATGCGGCTCAATTTTTTCATTATCACTTTTCTTCTGATTGGCAGTGTGGAGGCGGCATGGACACAATCCGATACCCGTGTGGAGTTCACCAGCGTCATATCGCCTCGAATCGCAAAAATTCTGGTTAGCGGCAACCGTTTCACCAAGACCCAGGTCATTTTGCGCGAGATGCAGACGGAAGTGGGGGATACGGTCGATGTCGGCATTTTGCAGGAAGATCAAAAACGGATTTACAATCTGGGCCTGTTCAACCGCGTCGAGATAGACTCGCTGCAGCAGCCGGAAGGCGTGCATCTGCTCATCGGCGTCAGCGAGTATCCGTTGTATCCGTTTTACGTGCGGCCGTTTCTCATTCTCAATCGCAACGACAACGATTGGAAAAAGCTTTCTTATGGCCTCGGCATCGCCCACCTCAATTTTCGCGGGCGCAATGAAAAGGCCGTGATCTCCGGTTGGGCCGGTTATGATCCCGGCCTTGCTCTCGACTACTCCAATCCCTGGCTCTTCGGCCCGACCCAATTGCTCACAGGTTTCCGCTTCGCCATCCAACGAGTGCGGGATTTGAGTTTTGCCAATATCGATTCGATCGTCGATCAAAGGCGCATCGGCGGAAGCTGGAGTCTGGGCCGGCGTTTTGGCTTGTTTACTTATCTCAGTGTCAACGTCGGCTACACCGATCTGAAATTCAACCCGCCGGTCAAGGAAGCGCTCGAGCCTTTGAACCATGAACATTTGCCAAGCGCCGGG
>JBOHQZ010001407.1:0-1650 GCA_050732275.1 bacterium | reverse complement strand
GTGTTAAGACAATACTGTGGACATTTTTTCGGATAGTGATGAAATGAAACGGGTCGTTTGGCAAACTGAAGGTGTGTACCAAAACTCCTTCACTCGCCGCGCGACCCGTGACCGTAGTCACGGACACCTTAAATCAGTTGCCTTCGCTCGCCAAGCCGCAGCGCAAATTTATCGCCGCGTTGCTAGCGACGATTCTGGCGCTGCGAGGGCGTGTCAACTACCGGAATCTGGCGCGCTATGGCGACTACTCGGAGCGCACTTACTCGCGCCAGTTTCAGCGCAGTTTTCCGTGGCTCGAATACCACGCGAAAACGATTCAATCTGCGTTGCCTGAAGCGCACGAATTGATCGCGGCGCAGGATGCTTCGTTCATTCCCAAGAGCGGCAAGAAGACCTACGGGCTGGGCAAGTTCTACAACAGTTGCGCCAGCCGACCCGAGCGCGGATTGGAAATCAGCGCGCTGGCCGTCGTAGATGTGACGCAAAAGGGCGCTTACATCGCCGCCGTCGAGCAAACGCCCCCGACGCCGGAATTGAAAAAAGAACAGGCCGATGCGACCAGGCTTGATCACGCGATTAAACAAATGCAGAGAGCGCGTCCGCACCTGCCTCAGGTGGTCATCCACTTGGCCGCCGACGGCTGGTACGCGAAGAAAAAGTATGTTGACGCAGTCGTCGCGGAAGGCTTGCGTCCGGTCACCAAGTTGCGCTGTGACGCCAATATGCGTTTCCGCTACACGGGAGAACGCACAGGCCTTCAGGGACGCCCGAAAACCTACGACGGCAAAGTTGACTGGCAAGACTTGAGCCGCTTTGACAAAGTTGACCTGTCGAGCTTCGCGCCGGAGGTGGAGCCGGGCATCGAGGTCTATACCGCCGAGTTGTATCACGTGACGCTCAAACGCTGGTTACGCACCGTGGTCATTGTCTGGCATACGGCCAACGGCCAGCGGCATCACGCCATCCTGGCGACGACCGACTTGGAATCGACGGCGGCGGATGTGTTGCGGATTTACCAAGCCCGGTTTCAACTCGAATTCCTCTTTCGTGACGGGAAGCAACATGCCGGGTTGACCGAATGCCAGGCGCGGAACAAAGAGGCGCTGGATTTCCACTTCAACGCCTCGCTGGCGACGGTCAGCGCAGCGCGGGCGGCTCAAGTGACTGCGCACACGGGCGATGATCCCTTCGTCTTTTCGATGGCGACGCAGAAACAGATTGCTTTCAATGAGCATTTTATGGCGGAGATTTCCGCCAACTTTGGTTATGACCTGAGTTGCTGGAAAAACCATCCGGCTTATGAAGAACTCAGGGCTTACGGGGCGTTAGCCGCCTGATTTATGTCCACAGTATTGATTATCAATACTGTGGACATTTTTTAGACGAGAAATAAAGCCTTTAGCTGCAACAGCGATACCGTGTCAGAATAAAATCAAAGTCAGCCTGCGACCTGACTTTGGAGAAATTCAAGGTTAAAAGGCTAAGTTGTTGAGCTGCTTGGCACCCCGTAGCTCAAAAATGTCTACAGTATTGGATTATAGCATCCTTGAAAAAAGTGGTGCTCATCCGCTAATACTTTGAAATAGAAAAGGGCCTGCATTCCCGCTACAGTTATGGTTGCGAGACCAAACCAAGCGGAGGACAGACCCT
>JBOHQZ010001406.1:0-1651 GCA_050732275.1 bacterium | reverse complement strand
GTAGCCGGCGACGGCCAAATCGATTTGCTTGATGAAGCTGGGTTGCGCAAAAGGAAGCCGATAGTGCAGAGAGAGATCGAGGCCCGTGCCGCTGCCATTCACACTTGGCCGATTGACTTTATCGAGTTGACTCTCGATCAAGGCGATTTTGTAAGTGGCGCCGACGGCCAAGCGAGGCGTCACCGGCAAGCCTGCCGCGGCTAAAATAATGTACCGACCATAGCGCAGCTCACTGTCATCAAAACCTTCAAAATTCACCATCAAGCCGAAGCCGAATTGCCCGTCCTTTGTGTAAGGCAAAGGCAATGGCGTGGCGGCCGCGACAACGGCCTCATGCACGCCGGCGCCAAAGAGATTGCTGTAATCGAGCAACAAGCCGCCTTGTTGCATGAAACCGAGCGTGGCGGGATTATAATAAATGCTCAACGGACTCGGCTGCAAGGCAATGGCGCTCTCACCCAAACCTGCGGCACGGCCGCCGAGAGTGACGCGGTATTCCAGCGGCTGGGCGTAAAGATTACCGGTCAGCAATAACAGAACGGCGAGAATTCGTTGATTGAAACGAAGCATGAGAGTAAAGTATAAAGCGTAAAACGTAATCCGTAAATCACACTCACTTACGTTTAACGAGTTAATTCTGTATCACCACAGTTTTGGTTTCCGTAAATGAGCCGGTTTGAACCACCACGATATAAATGCCACTGCGCAGGGTTTTGCCATCGCCGTCCCGGCCGTCCCATCGTACCGGGTGACGCCCGGGCGGCATGACCTCGCCATCTTGAATCAAGCTTTTTACCCGGCGGCCGGCGGTGTTAAAAATATGAATCGAGACCGGTGAAGCTTGATCCAATGTAAAAACGACTTCCGTAAACGGTGAAGGCTCATCGCGGCCCGGAGAGAACAGGCGCGGCAGGCAGGTGACATTGCCGCGTTGAAATATCTCCGTCGCGCCCATGGCGACGAGGTAATTGCCGCCCTGCTTGATTACGACGCGCAGCATGGATCGTTCATTTTCTGCAGACAAGCGGCCGCCGCCACGATTCCATTTATTGCTTGCGCCTTGTCGAAAAATCGCAAGCTGATCACCGTTCTGCGGAGTGTTCGAAAAGAAGAAGGTCAGCGTCGCTTCGCGGTCGAAATCCGGCTCGGATTCAATCGAATAAACGCTGGTTTGTGGGTTGAGCTGATCGAGCTTGGCGCTGTCGGAATAAGCAGCAACCAATGGGCTGATGCGAACCGTCAAGGGAATTTGGCCTGGTGGCACGTTTACCTGAACCACGCCGTCACTGCTCTCCCATATCTTGCTGGTGCTGCTGATGCCGACGTCAGGCACGCGAAAAACCGCAAGTGTTTGGCGCGCGAGGTTGCCGGCGCTGTCGCTCAACACAAAAGTCAACACGTGCTTGCCGGCGGCGCTGCCAACTCTGGCTTTCGTTGAAAACAGGCTATCATTTTTATTGAGCCGGAGGAAAATTTCCGTGGGCTGCAACGAGTCTGCCGCCTCGAAATACCTGAGCTTGGGAACAGGATTGCGCTCAATAAATTTGAAAGAGACTTCGACCGAATCCGAAACTTGCGCCGCCTCTTTCGGCTGCAGGATGGCCAAAACCGGAAGTCTGGCATCGACGCGCGCTTCGACGCTGTCGCGGCG
>JBOHQZ010001405.1:0-1652 GCA_050732275.1 bacterium | reverse complement strand
CATTACCGCAGCCGTCGGCATGGGCAGCACCGGCATCATCAACATCGAGCGCGAGGCCGATTTGAGCGGCAAGACTCACAACAAAGGCGTGGCGATCATCAGCGGATACATGCGCAGCAAGTACGCGCACGACAAGCCGCTGTCGATGAGCGCCAGCATTGCCTTCGAGCAATCCACTTACAGCGTAGACGGGGACAGCGCTTCCGTCGCGGAAGTTTGCGCCATTCTTTCGGCGTTGTCAGGCTTACCGTTGCGGCAGGATTTGGCGGTCACCGGCTCGATGAATCAAAAAGGCGAGATTCAAGGCATCGGCGCCGTGAATGAAAAAATTGAAGGCTTTTTCAATGCGTGCCAGGTGAAGGGAATTACCGGCACGCAAGGCGTCATCATTCCGCGCCTTAATCTCGACGATCTTATGTTGCCGGACAAAGTGATCGACCCGGTGGCACAAGGAAAATTTCATCTTTATGCGATCGCTCACATCGACGAAGCTCTCGAACTGTTAACCGGCGTGCCTGCTGGCGAAAAAGATGTTGAGGGTAAATATCTAGACGGCACATTGCACTACAAAGTCGATCATCGCCTGCGGGAGCTGAACAAAGAGAAAAAGGATAACAAGGCCGAGGAGAAGAAAGATGACAGGCCAGAGGGGGAGAAGAAAAATTCGGCGAAACCGGCGTGAACACTTTACGGTTTAAAGCGTCATTTTTAACGACGGCATTGGATCGCCGGCTCGAAAATGTTGCCACAAACGTCACGCGACTAATTTTATATAGTCACATTCGAACTTAGTGCCCACGAAACACATGAAAAGTGGCTAAAAGTTTTTTTAGTGTCCTTCGCGTGTTTCGCGGGCCCAGAGATAATCTGCCTAAGTAGAATTAATCAACTAGTCCGGAGGCTCAAACGATGCCCAACGTCACCGGCGTTTTGGAAACCGCGTTGTACGTCGAAGACTTGCCGCGCGCCACTCAGTTTTATAAGACCATTTTCCATTTCGATATTCTCTTCTCCGACGACCGCGCCTGCGCGATGAGCGTCGCCGGCAAGCACGTTCTTTTGCTCTTTAAAAAAGGCGGCTCGGTCAATCCGCATAAAACCTCCGGCGGCATGATTCCACCCCACGACGGCGCCGGCAATTTGCACGCGGCGTTTTCCATCTCCGCAGCAGAATTTGAGACATGGGAAAATTGGCTGCGGCAAAATGGCGTGGTGATCGAAAGCTACGTCAATTGGGCCGAAGGCGGCCGCAGCCTGTATTTTCGCGATCCGGATCATCACGTCATCGAGCTGGCAACGCCGGGCACGTGGGCGATTTATTGACTGTTCGTAGTAGCTCCCTGCGGGCGTAGCCTTCAGGAGCCGGAATTTGATTATGCTACATCTCTTGCTTGCCAACCAGGGCGAAATGACCCTCAAACAAATCGCTGTACACAACCCGGACAAGCTGGAACCAAACAGGTTAAAAAAATATCCCAACGGATTGGAAAACGACCAACGGATAAAAGCAATTGATCGCAAAATGATCATGACAAAATTATTGCCTAGTACTACAACGAGAGATTTAAGATGACTTCTTTGGCCGCCGGCGGCGCGCGCGGTGGCGGCGAAGCGTCGCTTTGCGATGCGAGACTGCGGCCGCATGGTTTCGT
>JBOHQZ010001404.1:0-1653 GCA_050732275.1 bacterium | reverse complement strand
TGCCGGATGCTGTCGATCTCTCGAGCGCGGTCGAACAAGCGCCCGGCATCAAAGATCATCAAAAGTTGCGCGAATTTTTTGCGGCGCTAAAATTGGTCGCTGAAAATAAAATGTCATCCCGCCCATGGCGGGATCCTTTTGCAATTCAAGATGAGTGCTGGAAGTAAAAAAGATTTTTCCAAAATGACAAAGGTTTTTAGGCCGGAATCCACATGGAAGCGCAAATAGATTTCTCTCTTTACCCCGACAATTCAGGCAAGTTCGTCGCCCCTGGCAAAACGCTTGCCTTCGGCGGCCGTTTCGTTCCGGAAGTTTTGATGCCGGCGTTGGAAGAGCTTGAACACGCTTATAAAGCTATTCGGCACGAGACGGATTTTCAAAATGAGCTGCACGAGACGCTGTGCCGATATGCGGGCCGGCCGACGCCGCTGACTTTTGCACGATGCCTCTCAGAACAAATCGGCGCGCGGGTTTTTCTCAAGCGTGAAGATTTGGCGCACACCGGCGCGCACAAGATCAACAACGCCATCGGCCAGATTTTGCTGGCGCGGCGAATGGGCAAACGCCGCATCATTGCGGAAACCGGCGCCGGCCAGCACGGCGTGGCGACGGCAACGGTTTGCGCGAGGTATGGCATGCCTTGCACCATTTACATGGGCGAAGAAGACATGCAGCGCCAGCGTCTGAACGTGTTTCGCATGCAACTGCTCGGCGCCGAAGTGACGCCGGTGGAAAGCGGCAGCCGCACGTTGAAGGATGCGATTAACGAGACGATTCGCGATTGGGTGGCGAACGTGCGCGATACGTTTTATCTCATTGGCTCGGTGGTGGGGCCGCATCCTTATCCCATGATGGTGCGGGATTTTCAGAGCGTGATCGGAAAGGAAACGCGCCAGCAGATTCTTGCGCTTGCCGGCAAATTGCCTAACCGCGTAGTGGCTTGTGTCGGCGGCGGCAGCAACGCCATCGGCATGTTTTTTCCCTTTCTAAATGATTCGTCCATACAGCTCTCCGGCATCGAGGCGGCAGGATGCGGCCTCGATACCGGGAAGCATGCGGCCACGCTTTCACGCGGCAGCGCCGGCGTTTTGCACGGTGCGTTGAGTTATCTTTTGCAAAATGACGACGGCCAGATTCAAGAGGCGCACTCGATTTCCGCCGGCTTGGATTATCCCGGCGTCGGCCCGGAGCACAGCTTTCTCAAAGCCGTAGGCCGCGTGGATTATGAGGCGGTTACCGATGCCGAGGCGTTGACTGCGTTTGAAAACCTTGCGAAGCTTGAAGGCATTATACCAGCACTGGAGAGCGCGCATGCTCTGGCGTATTTGCAAAAGCTGAAAGACGTTGTCGAACCGGATGAGGTGATTGTGGTGTGTCTTTCGGGGAGAGGAGATAAAGACGTGGAAACGGTGCGGACTACTAATAGCCTCTTACTATTTTCAGATAATCACGGGCACCATGAATAATTCGGTGAACTTCAACAAGATAGTCGAGAATTTGAGAATAATCTATTTGAGCTGGACGCAAAACACGCACCTGATACCGATGATTATTCATTTTCGGCGAGCTCGCGCTATTTTAGCTTTGGCACGCCGTCGCAACTCTGCCCGAGTTATTCCTTTGTCGCCCGATGCTATTGACTGTTTTGCCTCG
>JBOHQZ010001403.1:0-1654 GCA_050732275.1 bacterium | reverse complement strand
CTGCCATCGGGTTGCGGCGCAAACACCGCGACTGGCGATTCGATGAATTCCAGCCCGTGTTTTTTTAATTCGAGCTCCTCGATAATTTCGTGCCGAAACAAGCCGGCATCGTGCGCGCCGGTATTGAATTTAAAACCGGAAAAAATTTCTTCCGTCGCCGCCGCGCCGCCAAACGTTTCACGTCGTTCCAAAACCAGCACGCGGCGCCCAGCTTTAGCCAAGTAAGCTGCGGCCACCAAGCCGTTGTGGCCCGCGCCGATGATGATGGCGTCGTAAATTGTGTTATTCACTTTTCGTTCCCTGATTTGTGTACAACCCTTTTCTAGTTTTGACGTGTCTCCTTAACCAATTTCCCCTCACGCACTAGCACCCGCCCATTCACCTCAACCGTCGCATCCGGGAAGAAAAACCAGCGCACGAAATTGCCGCGCACCGATCCGCCCAATTCCTGATTATCGCCGAGGCTCAAGCGGACGACACCGGCGCCGTATCCAAAATAAGGGAGCACCGGACTTGCAGCGGGAGCTACGAGCTTGGGATTGAAGCCGAGCGCAAACTCACGAAAGCGTCGCGCGGCCTCGCCGCCGGCATTGAGCGCGGCTTCAACGGCAGTGAGGTTTTCATCCGCTTCGACACGGATCACGCGACCGTGATTGATTTCGAGCTTGAGTTGGCGAGCCGTCTTGTCACCGAAACGAGCTGAGGGAATAACGATGCGGCCATTGACCGTCTCTTCCAGCGGCGCGACGCGCACGACACCGGCGGGTAGTTCGATCTCGCGATCGATGCGCACGACCGCCTTCTGTGCGCGTTCGGTTGAAGCATCGCCATTCTGTTTGTTGAATGGACGCTCGCCGATGCGGAAATTCAAATCCGTTCCGGCCGGCGTGTGCACGCGCACCGTGCCGGAACGCAGGAGCGTGATAGCGCGATCTTGCGTCGTTGAGAGTGTTGCGTAGTCGATATCGAGCGCGCTTTTATAAACCGAATCGAGTGCTGCAGAATGCTCGCCGGCCAGCCCATCCGCTAACACACTGCCTTGCGACCAATGGAAATGAATTTGGCGACGCGCGCCGCCTTTGTCCAGCCAACGTTGGAGTGCTTGTGACTCCGGCGCAGGAATCTCACGCAAGTCAGTGCGGACAGGCAACCACAAGTAAACATCGACTGTTTCTAACAACTGCTCGAAAACGCGTGGCTGCGCATTATCACTTCGAACACCATTTCGGATTGTCGCGCTCTCGATATACTCCAGCGCGCCAACCTCTACGGCTCCGGCTGTGCGAATATGGCGGCGCAGCGGCTCGACCAATTCATTAAAATATCCGGGATCGAAGCGGATGAGCACGCGCTCGTCTTTTCGCAGCTTGAGCGCATCGGCAATCTTTGCGGCCATGGTGTCGTACTGCAAATTTGTTTGTGGGCCATCCAGCTTTTCAATAGTGGCTGTAGAAGGCGGCCGGATTTTTTGCAGTCGCTGCGCCGTTGCTTCCGCCGCCCGCAATACGCGCAACAGGTTTTCGCCGGCCAGTTTTTTCAAATCCGCATCACTCCATCCTCGGCGGATCAGCTCGGCAAAAAGATTGGGAAATTTCGAGACGTCTTCCAAACCGATTGGCAATGCCGAGGTTCCATCGAAGTCGCTGCCAATTCC
>JBOHQZ010001402.1:0-1655 GCA_050732275.1 bacterium | reverse complement strand
GCGTGAAAAACCAATTTTTTGCCTTTTCGACGCCATACTTCGACCGTCTCTTTCTTCTCGCTCGCCATCCAATATTCCTGCACGCCGAATTTTGAATAGGCTTTGAGTTTGATGGTGCGGTCTCGATTCTCCGTCCCGGGTGAGAGCACTTCGATCACCAAATCCGGCGCGCCTTGGATATTTTCGCGCGCGAGCCGATCAAATTTTTCTTTGGTGATGAAAACGACATCCGGTTGCAGAATATCGATTTCTGAAAGAATAACGTCAGTTGGCGCGAAAAAAACTTCGCCAATTGGATTTTCTTCGAGAAAATTGCCTATAGCGAGGTGAAATCTTCCGACCATTCTTTGATGGCCGGTGGTCGGTGCAGGTGACATATAAAGCTCCCCGTCAATGATCTCATAACGTTTCCCGTTGTCGGGCAGTTGCAAATAATCCTCGTAGGTGAAAACCTCGAGGCGCTTGGAAGTATCTACGATTGCGATGGCCATGATAACACCTATAAAAAATAACGGCAACTTTCTATACCCTTCAAAAGATTTTATGACGCAATGTGTTATATAAGAAATTTGAAGATTATTGCTCACGTGCCAGAATTATCAAAAACAGCCTAAAACAAATCAGTTTATGCTATATTGCGAGTAGAAAAATATTTACGCATCGCGTCAAAAATCGCTTGATTTTTATGACGCATCGTGTTATATTCAATTAGGCAGTTTTTTCGGATATAAAAGTTTACCACAAAAAATCATGAATGTCAAGCGCGAAGTTAAATCGAAAAATGCTTGCTTCTTTTGATCGATTTTTTATCTTTGAGACGATAACTCAAGCACACCATAAAAGACTCTTCCAGTGAAAAGGATGGAAACCATGCAACAAGTCGTCATCGTTGACGGTCTGCGCACGCCATACGTAAAAGCCGGCACGTTGCTCAAAGACCTTCCGGCTCAAGAATTGGGCCGCATCGTCGTTCACGAATTATTGGAGCGCACCGGCGTCGATCGCCATCTCATCGACGAGGTCGTGATCGGCAATATTGCGCAGCCGCCTGAAGCCACCAACATCGCGCGCGTCATCGCGCTCAAGAGCGGCATTCCGCGCCACGTGCCCGCCGTGACCGTCGCCCGCAATTGCGCCTCCGGCATGGAGTCGATTGCGAACGCGCATCTTAAAATTGCGGCCGGCATGGCGGAGGTTATCGTCGCCGGCGGTGTAGAGTCGATGAGCAACATCCCAATCCTTTATCCCCAGGAGTTCGGCGATGTGCTCGCGGAAGCAGCGAAGGCAAGAACGGTTCCGCAAAAAATCGGCGCCTTCACGAAAGTGCGGCCTAAGCATCTCAAGCCGGTCATTGGCCTGCAAGTTGGTTTGACGGATCCGATCTGCGATCTCAATATGGGCGAAACCGCGGAAGTGCTCGCCAAGGAGTTCGACATTAGCCGCGAGCAGCAAGATATTTTCGCATTAATGAGCCACCAACGCGCCACCCAGGCTACAGACCTCGGCAAGCTGCGCGAAGAAATCGTTCCCCTCTTTCCCCCGCCGAAATATAATACCGTCGTCGATGAAGACAACGGCATTCGCAAAAACCAAACGCTTGAAGCGCTCGCGAAGTTGCGGCCGTATTTTGACCGCCATTTTGGCACCATCACGCC
>JBOHQZ010001401.1:0-1660 GCA_050732275.1 bacterium | reverse complement strand
CCGACGGCGATTTTCCAATCCGGAACGTCTTTGTTGACGACGGCGCCGGCGCCGATGATGCAATCTTTGCCGACTCGCACGCCGTCGAAGATCACCGCGTGAGCGCCAACCCAGGTGTTGTCGTTGACTTCGATACCCAGACTCGAACGCTCTTGAAAAAGAATGGGAACATCGGTGCGATCAAAACGATGCGTGCCGCCCACGAGATAAACGTAGGCCGCCAAGAGTACATTCTTGCCGACGCGCACGCGGCTGGCGGAAAATACGTCGCAGTTGAAGCCGATATTGGCGTTATCGTCAATGACGATATCGCCGTTTTTGCAATTCAAGATGGTGTTGCGTCCGACAAAAACGCCGCTGCCAATGGTGAGACCGCTGTTCTCATCGCCCTTCGCATCGAGCACGACGTTGTCATCGATCACAACGTTGTCGCCGATTTGTATCTTGCGCGGATGGCGTAGTACGACGTTGGCGCCGAAAGTGACGTTGCGCCCGACTCGGCCCAACAAAAGCGGATAAAGCTTGCTTCGCAGCAACAATCCCAGCGCGCCGGGCAGCCAGCTCACGAACGTGACGATCAACTCGTATTTGATCAAAAACCACGTGCTGCTTTCGCCGAGGATGAGCTCTTTATATTTTGCTAATTTCGATTTTTTAGCATCGAAAAGCTCTTTTTGGATTTCGATGCTTTCACGTCCGGACTGGCCATTGGTGTTACTTGCGAGGCTGTCATGTGACGGCAAAGGCGCAGACGTGCCGTCTGGGTTACAAGAGTTATGAGGTGGTGTATTTTTTAGCACTTTGTTCAATGTTTACTTAACAAAAAAAAATGCCATAAAAAAAGTTTGCAGTTTCGCCTTCAGGCGTTGATAGTTTGAGTTGAAAAATTTTATTGCAAAGTTAAAGTTCTTGCGAAGACAAAGTTTTTGCGCCTAAAGGCGCTACTACGAACTACAACAAATTGTTGGCGCGATACCAGCCGGCGGTTATGCGCAGGCCGGTGTCGAGATCGACCTGCGGTGCATAGCCGAGCAAGCGTTTGGCTTTCGAAATATCAAAGGCGCGGTCTTTGATAAAAAAGTCGACGCGCCGGCGGTAGATCGGTGGCTCGATGCCGAATGGGCGGTAAACAATTTCGCACAACAAGCCGGCGAACCAGACAGGCCAGACCGGAAAACTTTTGCGAGACACGGGAACATTCAAAACCTTAGCAACGCGTTCGACCAGCTCGGCCAGCGTCAAATATCCCTCACCACCTATCGTGAAAACTTCTCCGATGGCTTCTTTTTTTTCACCCGCCAGCAAAATTCCCCGAGCGAGGTCTTCAACGTAGGTCAGGTGATAGAGCACACGGCCCGAGCCTAACATACGAAACTTGCCGTTGTGAACGAACTTAAACAGCTTGTGAAAACGCATATCACCGGGGCCGTAAATGCCGACCGGGCGCACGACGACGCCGGGAAGGCGATGCTCTTGAAAAAATTTTCGGGCCAGCTTTTCTCCCTCCATTTTGCTTTCTTGATAAACATCACCCGGGCTGAATGGCGCGTCTTCAGTGGCCGGCGGATTCTTGATCTCGCCTTGCACGCCGACGGTGCTGCAATGCACGAAACGCGTGACGTTGGCGCGCAACGCGGCTTCCAAGACGTGGCGCGTGCCT
>JBOHQZ010001400.1:0-1660 GCA_050732275.1 bacterium | reverse complement strand
TCGAGAGCAGTCCGTCGCTCACCGGCGCCATAGCAGATCATCGTTTGTCGATGCGAGCCGCGCAAATCGAAACCATTGTTACGCATGCCATTGCTGCCGAGCTGGGAATTGTTGAAGCGCCAACCTCGCGCTCGGTCCTTTCTGGCGCACTGGCCAAATGGATTGCCGCTGTAATTCGCGACCTACAAAAGCATCGCGGCAAAAGTCTTGTTATTGCCGGCGAGCAGCAGCCGCCACTTGTTCATGCTCTGGCGCATGCGATGAACCAGGCGCTCGGCAACGTCGACAGAACCGTGATCCACACCGATCCGGTTGCAGCGAATCCGGTGCCTCAAAACGCTTCGCTGCGTGAGTTGGCGGCAAATATGGAAGCAGGCAAAGTCGCGATGCTGCTGATTCTCGGCGGCAATCCGCTCTTTAATGCGCCGGCGGATTTAAATTTTGCCGACAAATTTGCCAAAGTCAAAACGCGCATTCATCTCAGCCTGTATGATGATGAAACTTCGGAACTTTGTCATTGGCACATTCCCGCAGCGCACACGCTCGAAGCCTGGAGCGACGCGCGCGCTTATAATGGGACCGTTTCGATTATTCAACCGCTGATTGCGCCGCTTTACGGCGGCAAATCCGCCCACGAAGTTCTCGCCGTCTTCACGGGGCAGGCCGAGCGCACCAGCCACGATCTTGTGCGAGATTACTGGAAAACGCAAAGGCCATCGGCAAATTTTGAAAAATTCTGGCAAACTTCTCTGCACGACGGCTTGATTGCCGGTACGGCGCTGCCGGTAAAATCCGTTGCACCAAGGATTGATATTCTAAAAACGATGGTCGCCAAGCGGGAAGCAAAGGTTGAAAATCCGCTGGCAACACCGGCTGCGTTTGAGATTATTTTTAAACCTGATCCCAACATCGGCGATGGCCGCTTCGCCAACAATGGCTGGCTGCAAGAGTTGCCAAAACCTTTGACGTTGCTCACCTGGGACAACGCCGCCTTGATCAGCCCGAAAATGGCGGAGCGTCTCGGCCTCGGCAACGAAGAAGTCGTTGAGTTGAAATATAAAGAGCGCTCCGTAAAAGCGCCAGTTTGGATCACGCCAGGCCATCCCGATCATTCTGTCACCGTGCATTTGGGCTATGGCCGCACACGCGCGGGAAAAGTTGGCACCGGCACCGGATTCAACGCTTACGCTCTGCGCACTTCCGAAGCGCCGTGGTTTGGCGGTGGACTTGAAATTCGCAAAACCGGCGAGCGCTATAAATTGGCGACGACCCAGATGCACCACAGCATGGAGAATCGTCATCTGGTGCGCATCGGCACGCTCGCGGAATACGCGAGCCATCCGGAATTTGTGCATGAGCTGGGGCACGACCCGCCGCGCGAGTTGACGTTGTATCCCGAACACAAATATGAGGGCAATTCGTGGGGCATGGCGATTGATCTCAATTCTTGCATCGGCTGCAACGCCTGCACGATTGCCTGTCAATCGGAAAATAATATTGCGGTCGTGGGCAAAGAGCAGGTGGCAATTGGCCGCGAGATGCACTGGATTCGCGTGGATCGTTATTACGAGGGTGATCTCGACGACCCCGCGACATATCATCAGCCGGTGACGTGCATGCACTGTGAGAACGCGCCGTGTGAACCAGTTTGTCCGGTCGG
>JBOHQZ010001399.1:0-1660 GCA_050732275.1 bacterium | reverse complement strand
GGCTGCTGCAAAGGCCGCGGGCCTCAAACGATACCAAGCTGTGATCTGTCTCGGCGTGCTCGTGCGCGGGGCAACGCCGCATTTCGATTACATTGCCGGCTTTGTTTCCAAAGCCATCGGCGAAATCTCGCTGACGACCGGGGTGCCGGTCATTTTCGGCATCGTCACCGCAGACAATCTCGAACAAGCCATCGAGCGCGCCGGCACCAAAGCCGGCAACAAAGGCTGGGATGCGGCGCTGGCCGGCATCGAGATGGCGAATTTGCTGCCGCAAATCAAGGAGTAGTTGAACCGCAAGCCAGTTTGTGAAGTTAAATGTAACGCAGACTGCCAGTCTGCAAACGTACCAGACCGAAAAGATTTCGCGGCTGCTAGGTTTTTTTCAAGTAATACTATAAAAAATTGCCAACGGATAAATTAAGACCAACGGATAAAAGCCTGCGGCCGTCGGCATCGGCTGGTTTTCATTCATCCGTTGGGGAAATGTTATTTTCAACAGATTATCGGACAATCGTGACCCCCATGCGGAAACACTCGCCACTCGTCTATCTATTCGCCTTTGCTGTCGCCTTTTTGCCGCTCACCGCTTTCGCCCAAGATCAGCTTTGGCAATCGTTCACCAATATGCGAGCGGTCAAGGGTTATCATAATCCCGATGCCGGACTTTTTACATTCTCCCGCTTGCTGGCCAGCTCGCCACGAGGCGTGTGGGCCGCTACTGCCGGCGGCCTTTTGTTGTGGGAACCCAACCAGCAATCTTTCCGGCGATTCACGAACACCGAAGGGCTTAGCCAGAACGACACGCGCGCCGTCGGGCTGGATCGCCGCGGCCGGCTTTGGATTGCACTCACCAACGGCCTTATTGATATTTACAATCCAGGCAACAACTTGTTTTCGCGGGTGGAAGAATATCGCGATTTTCAAATTTACGATTTTTTTGCGCAAGGCGATTCGATGTACATCGCGCTCGATCTCGGCGTCAGCTTGTATGACGTGGCGAGAGACGAAGTGAAGGAGACCTACAAAAATCTTGGCAGAAGATTTCCGAGCGCCACGACCACGGTAACGGCGCTTTTCATCGACGGCCGCGAATTGTGGGCAGCCACGGATATTGGCATTGCCCGCACTTCCTTGAATCTCCCTAATCTTTTGGCGCCGGAGAGCTGGACGAATTATACCACGTTAGAAGGCTTGCCTTCAGCAACGGTGCGAGGTTTCGCCAAGTTCACTGCAAGGGTAGTGGCAGGCACTGCCAATGGTGTGGCGGCTTTTGACGGCTCGCGCTGGTCGGACATTTCGGGAAATATTGGTTCGCGCAATATTTTGCAATTGCTCTCAACTCTAGAGGCCGGCAGGTCAGTGCTCTATGCGGCAACGCCTTTTGCCATCTATCGTTCTGAAGCACTGAATAACTGGACGGTGGTGGGCAGCGGTTTTTCCACGGTCATCACCGGCATTGTCGTCGATGCTGCCGGAACGTTGTGGGCTTCCACGCACGATTCCGGCCTCTTTGAATTTGACCGTGCGGCTCGCGCTTGGCGTCCGCGTGAGCCGGATGGACCGGCGGCGAACAGCTTTTCTTCAGTGAGCTTGGATCAAGACGGCAATGTTTGGTGCACTTCGACGACGAATGGCTTTCATATTTATGACGGCACGCGCT
>JBOHQZ010001398.1:0-1661 GCA_050732275.1 bacterium | reverse complement strand
TTTCCAAACGCATCAGCACACCGATCACCGACTTTGCGCGCACGGCGACCTCCATCGCCCGCGGCAATTTCAACGAGCGCGTTACGGTCGAATCCCAGGACGAGCTGGGCCGGCTGGCCAGAATCTTCAATTTCATGACCGAAGAGCTGGACCGGCTGCGCAAGATGGATTTGAACCGCATCATCAACGAGAAAAAGAAAAACGACACCATCATCAAAAACATTGCCGACGGCGTCATCGTCACCGATCCCAACAACCGTATTGTCGTGATGAACTCGGTGATGGAATCCTGGTTTGGCATTCACGAAAAGGAGTGCCACGGCAAGCCGCTGGAGCAGTGCATTTCCAACAATACCCTGCTGCAGTTCATCCGCCACGTCTTGCAAAACGACGCCACGAAGAACACGCCGACGACCGAAATTGTCATCAAATCCACCAAAACCTGGCGGGATATTTTTTTGCAAGCGCATGCGGCGCGGGTGAGCAACGAGCAAAATGAGCTGATCGGCATCGTCACCATTTTGCGCGACATCACGCGCGAAAAAGAGATCGACCGCATGAAAACCGAGCTGGTATCGATGGTGGCGCACGAGCTGAGGTCGCCGCTCACTTCGATCTCCGGCTTCAGCGAGCTGCTGCTCGATCCGACGGTCAATCGCGAGCAGTCGGAAGAATATGCGACGATCATTCTCAAAGAATCCAATCGACTCAGCGATCTCATCAACAAGTTCCTCGACATCTCGAAAATCGAGGCGGGAAAGAGCCAGGCTAAAAAGGTGCCGATGCAAATCCGCGACGTGGTGGATAAGGTGCTGGACGTGAATCTGCATCAGGCGGAAAAGAAAGGCATCGTCGTCAGCGTCAAGGTTTCTTCGAATTTTCCCTTGGTGCTCGGCGACCCCGACATGCTGGAGCAGGTGGTTCTCAATTTGTTCACCAACGCCGTTAAATACAGCCCGGAAAATACGGCCATCGAAGTTCGCCTGAAAGAGCGCGAAAGCGAAGTGTTGATCGAAGTCGAAGACAATGGGTACGGCATCTCCGAAAAATCGCAGCAGAGGTTGTTTGAAAAGTTTTATCGGGTGACGGACAACGAGAAAGTGCGCGAGATCACCGGCACCGGGCTTGGCCTGGCGCTGGTAAAAGAAATCGTCGAGATTCACGGCGGCTCGATAGCCGTTCAGAGCAAGCTGGGCGATGGCTCGACGTTTTCGTTTACAATTCCCAAATACTCCGGCCGTTTTCACGAAATGGAATTCGATGCGGCCGAAGTCGATATGGTCTCCGGCTCGTATTCGTATTAAAGGATGCTTATGGAACCGAGGAAAGTTCTGCTCAAGGATTCCCTGTGGGCGCTGCCGGTGCGAATCAAGAAGCTTTTGGTTGCACCAGCGCGGCGTCGTGGCGAAGGGATAGCGGTGGCGGCGAGGCACGATGGTAATCAGCGAGAGGAAGAGCTCGCCTCGATTTCCCGCCCGAAAATTAAAATCACGCCGAAAAAATCACCCTGGCAACGGCGTCGCCGGTTTCGCGCGCGCCTGTCCGAGGCTCAAAAACACGCGCGACAGCTCGAGACGCTCAATCGGCTGCAGACCGAGTTTATCGCCAACGTCAGCCACGAGCTGCGCACGCCGCTCAACGGCATTCTCGGTTACGCCGAG
>JBOHQZ010001397.1:0-1664 GCA_050732275.1 bacterium | reverse complement strand
GATGACGGCATTGACGCGCTCATTCAACATGGAGTAGAAAACCAATGTGGGAATGGCGACGACTAAACCGAAAGCGGTGGTGTTCATGGCTACGGCGATGCCCTGAGCCAGCAGCGTCGCCTTTTGCGAAGCATCCGCCACCATGACGGCTTTGAACGAATCGATCAGGCCGAAGATGGTGCCGAGCAAGCCGAGCAGTGTGGCGATGTTCGCGAGCAGCGACAAATAGGTGGTGCGCTTTTCGAGCTTGGGCAGCTCGCTCATCGCGGCCAGCTCCATCGCCTGTTGAATATCCTCCGGCGCTTTGCCGTACTCTTCCAACCCCGCCTTGGTGATGCGCGGCAGAGCGGCTTTGGAGACATTGCAAAATTCCATTGCGGTTGACACGCTCCCTTTCTGAATCAATTCCAAAATTTTGTTGACAAAAACCGTCGTGTCGATACGATTCTTGAAATTGATATAAATAAAGCGCTCGATGATAATGGCGATGCAAAACACCATGGTGAGCAGGATGGCGTGCATCCAAGCGCCACCGTCACGATAGAAAGAGATGATACCGTCCATCTAAGCAAAGTCTCCTAAATTTTATTGATAGAATTAAATCTATAATTGTTACCAAGGAATCTGGCCGCGCGGGTAGCTGCGGGAAATGCGAGGAAAGCGTTCTTTTTCCATAGAACGGAAAATTTCGCGGAAAAAAGACCGGTCGATTTGAATGCCGTCGACTTTCGGATCACTGCCCGGAATGATGAACAGCGCCTGCGGCTTGGCGATGCTGCCCAGCACCTCCACCTTGTCAAGAAAAATCCGCACGTTTTTTCCGCTCTCGTCAATGACGGGCGCGGGCAGCGTATCCGCAGCCGCGGCAGCTTGCGGCGTTGTGGCCGGCGGTTGTGGCGCGGGTTGCTCCTGCGCCATGGTTGGTTTCCCTCCCCAAATAGTGATTAAGAAAATAAAAGCGGCGGCAAAAATCCAGCGCGTCTGTTTCATGGCAAAATATCAGGGTGATAAATCATTATCAATAAAAAGCTCATTGGTTGTTCGCAGCGTTCAATGGGCTGGCGCTTTTATTGGCGCCCAGGCCTTTGGATGAGTCCGGAGCGGCGCCATTGGTGGGCACGATGCCATTCTCCGGCGCTTCAACGCCCAGCTCGACGGCCAACACTTGAATACGTTGCCGGCTTTGCTCCACCCAATCATTGCTGATGCTGTTTTCATCGGCCTGTTTGACGTTGGCTTGATAGGCGGCTAACGCCTTCTCCTTAAAGGGGCGAATTTTTTGCTGGAGCTGCTCTTCGTATTTAGCCAACAGCTCCTCGGCGATTTGCTGCCGGGGCGATTCCCAGAAAAAGCGCGCAAATTCCTCAAAGACGCCGCCGATGCGATACGAGGCGGCCGTCGTCCAATCTGCCACTTGATAGGTTGCCGCATCTTTGTAGGCCGCCAGCACCTCGTTGAAAAGTGTTTGCTTGCGCTGCAGGCTGCGATCCAGCGGCGGCTCGAGATTGACCTGACGGTAATTTTCAAAACGGATCTCGCCGAGCAGGAATTGCGCCTGCGCCGGCATGTAAACATCCACCGGCTGTGAGGCGTTGGCGGCGCTGCGATAATTTTCGATGGTGCGCTGGAAGTAGGTCGAGGCTTGCGTATAATCCTTGCGCTTG
>JBOHQZ010001396.1:0-1665 GCA_050732275.1 bacterium | reverse complement strand
CCGAGCTCGCTCGCGCCATCGATGCGCGCCGCATCGAGCACATCCTGTGGAATGGTTTTGAAGGCTTGGCGAAACATGAGCACGCTCAACGCATTGAGGCCATACGGCACAATCAGCGCGAGATACGTATCCACCCAGCCCAGCTTCACCATGAGGATGTACAACGGAATGAGCGTCAATTGCACCGGCAAAATCATGGTGAGAATGACCAGCGTAAAGATCAAATTCCTGCCGCGAAACGGGAGGTGCGAAAGCGCGAACCCGGTCATCGATCCCCATACCAACACACTGAGCACCACGGACAGCGAAACGAACAAACTGTTGGCAAAAGCGCGCAGCAGCGGGATTTTCTGAAATACCGCCACGTAACTGGTCAGCGTCAGTCGTGACGGAAAAATATTGAGGCCGCCGATTTCATTCTCGGGCCGCAGCGTGGCGGAGAGCATCCACAAAAAGGGGTAGACGAAAACGATAGCCGCGAGTACGAGAAAAATATAGCGTAAGATTTTGGTCATGATCTAGCTTTTAAAAATTTCCCAACGGCTAGAAAAACCCAACGGATAAAGCTTTTACAGTTGGGTTTTTCTATTGGCAGCCTATTCTCGTTCAACCAGCCGGCGTTGCAGCAGCACCACCATCAGCACAATTATAGCGAACGCGAAACCCAACGTCGCGGCGTAGCCCATGTGATAAAAGAAAAAGCCCTGCTTGTAAATATAAAGCATCGCCGACAAAGTTCGATTCATCGGGCCGCCGCCGGTCATGATGTACGGCTCGATGAACAGCGAAAAGCCACCGATCGTGGACATGATCACCACCATAAAAATCGTGGGATTCAGCATCGGTAACGTGACCTTCCAAAACTTTTGCCACGCGCCGGCGCCTTCAATATCGGCGGCTTCGTACATTTGCGCCGGCACGGTTTGCAAGCCGACCAGAAAAAGTACGATGTACAAACCGACGTTTTTCCACGTGGCCATCAGCGCAATCGCCGGCATGGCGAAGTGCGGCTCGGTGAGCCAGCCGATTTTGGCAAAGCCAATTTGGGCCAACAAGGCATTCAACACGCCGGTATCTTTGGCATAAAGCTGATCCCATAAAGTCGAAATCACCACCCCGCTCACCACGACCGGCAGGAAGAACGCGGCGCGGAAAAATCCTCGCAGCTTGATCCGCTGATTCAATTGAATGGCTAAAAACAGCGCGACCACGATTTGCAAAGGAATATGCAACAGCAAAAAAATGCCGGTGTTCAGCATCGCTTGCCAAAACAGGCTGTCACGAAAAAGTTTGGCAAAATTATCCAACCCGATCCACACCATCGGCGACACGATGTCCCACCGGTGAAAGAGCAGCACCAGTGTGAACACGAGCGGAAAGCCGATGAACACGGCGAAATGAAATACGTAAGGTGAAATGAAAAGATAAGCGGTGTAATTGCGACGGCGCATGTTTTGTTATGTTTGTAGTTGCGCCTTTAGGCGCCGATCTTGGAAAATTTTGAAATAGCTCAAACAATAAACCGCTGTAACCAATGCGGCAGTTTAAAGTCGGCGTGGCAAAGAAGTTTTGTAATCGCACATAGAATCGACAACCTGCAACACTTGGCCCCTGAAGGGGCAACTACGAACCTTATTCCAAAATCAGCCGGACTCTCGCTGCTGC
>JBOHQZ010001395.1:0-1668 GCA_050732275.1 bacterium | reverse complement strand
GTTCCTGCGCCTCGATCGCCTTCTCGAGCGGCCGCAACAAAAATGGCAAGACAAGGTTGACGCCTTTCTGGAGCAGTGTGAACGGATAATACGTGAAACGTAATGCGTAAAACGTGTCTCGTTTACGAATTACGTTTTACGCCTAACTTTTCAAAATCACAAAACTTGAAGTTGCCATGAAAATAAAAACCTGCATCGTTACCGGCCAGTATCCGCCGCAAGTCGGCGGGGTGGGACATTCGGCGCATCGGGTGGCCAATATTTTGGCGAGCCGGGGATTGCAGGTTCACGTCGTCGCGCTGCAAAAACATCCAACACCTTTGCCGTTTGACGAAAGCGTTGTGAGCACACAGGAAGGTGAAGTGCTCGTGCATCGCGTCAAAGTTTTTCATCCGAAACGCGAGGCCTTTGCCGAGGGCGACGTCTTGACGCGCTACAATCGCGAGATGTTTCACGCGCTGGAATATTTTCAGCAGCGCTATCACCATGATGTCTTGCACGCGTTTTTTCTTTACCCCGCCGGTTTCATCGCCGGATTGGTTGGCCGGCTGCACGGCGTGAAAATGATCGCCTCGATTCGCGGCAATGACATTGGCAAGTATGCGTTCGATCCGCTGCGCCTGCCGTTCATTCGGTCGGCCCTGGAAAATGCCGACTAAGTGACTTCGGTCGCCACGAGCCTGACGGAATTAGCCGGCCGCGCCATCACGCCGATTGCCGGAAAAGCGAAAACAATTCTCAATTCGGTCGATCTCATGCGGCTCCGGCCGCAAGCCCGTCCCGAATTGAATCTCAAAGGAACGGTGATCGGCACCGCCGGTTTGTTTCGTTATAAAAAAGGCTTGGTTTATCTCTGCAAAGCTTTGGCCGAAATCGGCAGCCGTTTTGACTACAGCCTTTTGCTGGCTGGAGATTTTTTCAGCGAGGATGACCGGCAGCCGCATCTGCAAATGCTGCGCGATTACGGCTTGAGCCAGCGCACCGTCGTGACCGGTAAAATTCCTGCGGACCGCATGGCCGATTATTTACAGCTTTTCGATATTTTGGTTTTTCCTTCTTTGTTCTCCGAAGGTTGCCCGCTTTCCATGCTGGAAGCGATGGCGATGAAAAAAGTGATCATCGGCAGCCGCGCCGGCGCGATTCCGGAAATCATCAAGGACTACGAGAACGGACTGCTGGTCAAGCCGGGCTCGTCGGAAGAAATCGCGCGCGCGATCACCGAAGTCGTGCAAAATCCGGCGTTGCGGAAACGTCTCGCCGAAAACGCCGCCGCAACCGCCGGCGCGATGACGCCCGAACGGGAGTTCCTCGAGTGGATGGGAGTGTATGAAAGGACAATGCGCTAAGATTTTGAGGCGCAAAATTCTTTACAAACAGAGTAAGTTTGTCCACCGGATAGAAACAACACAACTGATAAAAGCTCTATTTATCCGTTGCGTTGTTTCAATCCGTTGGGAAATTATGTTTGTTCATAGCTGCCCGCGGGCTTCAGTTTTCTACTTGTCTTGAAAATCCGGCGAAGCCTTTTTATATGGACAAAATTGCAAACTTAAATTCATCCCGGCCTCTGGCCTTCAACACCGAATGGCTCAAAGAAAATCTGCCGCGCTATTTGTGGCGAGAGAACGAGAGGCCCGGCACCATCTTTCAAGTGGAGATTCTCTACAT
>JBOHQZ010001394.1:0-1670 GCA_050732275.1 bacterium | reverse complement strand
GGCAAGTCCTGGATATCAATCCCGGCGACACCCGCGCCAAAGACCTGCTGCGCCAGCTTGCCGGCGGACCGTGAATACGGCGGTGAAATTATTCAAGTGTGTAGCATTTCACGGGCCGGCGTGCAATGCTTCAGCATTGCGAAGCTAAAGCTTAGCACTGCGGATGCGCTTCCCTGCAATTTGCTAAACGCTCAAGTCATTCTTAATCACAAAATCAAACGGGAAAACTCGAGGTGCGGAAATGAGAAAAAAAGCTCTACTGTCCATCGTGCAAATCTTGGGGTATTCGTTGATGTTGTGCCTCCCCGCCGCTTCGGCGCAAGATTTCGACCTGCGGCTGGACTACGCGCGGTACAAATACGACGAGCAATCGTCGCTGCTGGAAATCTTTTATTCCTTCGACATGACGCGCTTGAGTTTGCGGCAGGCAAACGGCGATACGCTGCGCGAAGCGATTCTGGATTTGCGTATTCTCCACAACGACAGCCTGTGGGCGACGAATGCCTGGCGCATGCAATTATCGGCAAAAAAATCCTCGCCGAACCAGATCGACAATCGCACGATCGATCTTTTGCGCTATATCGCCGGCCCGGGCCGTTATCACGTCGAGCTGACCATTCGCGACGCGAGCAACCAAATCACCCAAAAAGCGGCTTTGAATTTGCAAGTGGAGCCGATGCCGCCCGCCAACCTGTGGATGAGCGACATTAAATTGGCCGCCGCCATTCGCCAGGAGAAACCAGACAGCCTGGAGCAGGTTTTTTACAAGAATAATTTTGTCGTGGTGCCGCAGCCGGACCGCAGTTATAGCAGCATAAAACCGCTGCTGTTTTATTACCTCGAGAATTATAATTTGGCCGGCGCGCCCGGCGCGAGCTACAAAGTCAAATGTTATGTGACGGATTTGCAGGGCAACGTGCTGAACAACGTTCGCGGCCGGACGATGACCAAGCCTAAGAACATGGAGGCCAGCGTCGAAGTCGGTTCTCTGCATTTGGGCGGGCTGCTGCCCGGCGAATACTTGTTGAACGTCGAAACTTTGTCGGCGGATGATAGCGTGCTCGGCAAGCAGTCCAAGCCGTTTTACATGCTGGCTTCTACCAGCATGTCGGCGCTGCCGGCCGTTCGCATGACCATGGGAAAATTCGCCGGGATGACAGACAAGGAAATCGAGGCCGAGTTCAAAAAAGCCGTTTATATTTGTTCCAAAGAAGAGCAGAAGATGTTCGAAGAACTGCGGACGCTCGAGGGTAAAAAGCAATTTCTCGCCGAGTTGTGGGGCCGCCGGGATCCCACGCCGTCGACTCCGGAGAATGAGTTTTACACGGAATATCAGCGCCGCCTCGAATATGCCAATGAGAGCCTGCGCAGCTTTGCCCGCGCCGGCTGGCAAACCGATCGCGGCCGCGCCTACATCGTTTACGGTCCACCCTCCGACATCGAGCGCTTTCCCTCCAGCGACGCCAACCGGCCCTACGAGCGCTGGCAGTACGACAATATCGACGGCGGCGTCGAATTTATTTTCATCGACCGCACCGGCTTCAAAGAATACCGCCTGGTGCATTCGACCAAGTTCGGTGAAATCAGTGATTCAAACTGGACCCGGCTGCTGCCGAATTAGCGTTTGCCACGAAATGCGTTCGTAGTTACGCCTTTAGGCGTCGCACGTT
>JBOHQZ010001393.1:0-1674 GCA_050732275.1 bacterium | reverse complement strand
TTCCGGCGAAGATATTCCCACGCTGCGCGCCGAAGCGGAAAAAATGAAAGATATTTTTCGCGCCATCCCGCTTGCCGATCGCGTGCAAGACAACTGGGGTGCGCAAAGCTTCGTGGTGAATTTGGAGGTCGATCCCGACCGTGCCAACCTTGCGGGCATGACGAATCTCGACGTCGCCGTGTCATCGGCGATAGGAATGAATGGTTATCAAGTCGGCGAGCTGCGCGAAGGCGACAAACAAATTCCGGTGATCGCGCGCATGCGCATGGAAGAGCGCAGCCAGCTTGCGGATTTGCAAAACCTTTACGTCTATTCCACGCAAACCGGCCATAAAGTGCCGCTGCGGCAAATTTCTTCGATGAATTACACCATGCAAACCGAAAAAATCGTGCGGCGCAATCAATTTCGCACCATCACGGTGTCCTGCTTTTCCGCAGCCGGCGTGCTCCCTTCGGAAGTGCTGAATGTCGCCATGCCGCAGTTGCAAGAATTTGAAAAGAAGCTGCCGCCCGGCTTCATGATGGAGATCGGTGGCGAGTATGAGGAACAAGTCAAAAGCTTCGGAGAGCTGGGAATAGTGATGGGGATTTCCATTGCGATGATTTTCATGGCGCTGGTCGTGCAATTCAAAAACGCCGTGAAGCCGCTGCTCGTCTTCGCCGCCATTCCCCATGGCATCGTCGGCGCATTAGCGGCGCTGTGGATCATGGGCATGCCGTTCGGCTTTATGAGTTTTCTCGGTATCGCCAGTCTCGTCGGCGTCATCGTCAGCCACGTCATCGTGCTGTTTGATTTCATCGAAGAAGCCCACGAGCGCGGCGAGTCATTGATCGAATCTCTGCTCGACGCCGGCATCATGCGCTTGCGGCCGGTGATGATCACCGTCGGCGCCACCGTGTTCGCGTTGTTCCCACTGGCCGCGCACGGCGGACCATTGTGGGAGCCGCTCTGCTACGCGCAAATCGGCGGACTCACCGTCGCAACGTTCATCACGCTGCTGCTCGTGCCGGTGCTGTATGCGATCTTTGTGCTGGATTTGAAGATTGTGAAGTGGGAGACAAATATTGAGCACGGCGCTGGAACCGATTAAACATGCAGCATCGTTTCGCTATTTCAAGAGATTTTCAACAATCTCTTTGATAAGAAACGGCAGATTGGGTTGATCAAAGGCGAGTTCCGGCGCGGGGATGCGATGATGCTTAATATCGGGATGGATATGCTTATGATGGGGATGGCTGCTGGCAAGAGCCACATCAGTGGGATGAGGCTGAGGATCATACCAGTAGAGGATGGATTCATTCTGGTAGACTTCGTAGCTATAATACGCAATCTTGCTCTCAATAAAGTCGAGCCGTTCGTAAACGCGCAGAAAGATATTGCGGTCAAAATGCAACGAGCCTTGAAGCTGGCAGTGATACGGCCCTCGGCGCACGACCACCAGCGTGGACGTTAAGATTTCCGGATGACGATCTGCGACTGAATAAACAAAATTTTCGTAGGCCTCAATGGATTGCAGCGCTTCTTTCATGCGGCTTCGAGGATTTTCGCCGTTCCGTTCGTCGGCAAATTTGACATGGCTTTGGGCAGAAACTGCTTGAACAACTCGATGCGCTTGGCGCGCATACCAAGAAGCGCGGCCCAATCGCCGAAATCGTGATTCTCCTCGAGAACGCC
>JBOHQZ010001392.1:0-1674 GCA_050732275.1 bacterium | reverse complement strand
ACGGCCAAGCCGGTGTTCGAAAAGCTCGTCACGTTCGCACCAACCGTGGCGATTTCAGTGTATGTGACCGCCGAGTTAAGCTTACGCTCGATCTTGAAGCTGGTTTCATTGCTGGAGTTGTCTTGCCACGCGAGATTGATCTGAGCATTGCTCACCGTGGTCGCCGTCAAGTTGCCCGGCGCCGCCGGTGGATCAAGCAGCGTCGTGGCATCCGCCGCATTCGAGTAGCTCGAATTGCCAATGCCATTGAAAGCGCGCACGCGATAAAAATACTGCGTATTCGCCACCAAGCCCGTGCTCGAATAGACCGTTGCATTAGCGCCGACCGTGGCAATCTCGTTGAATGTGCCGGATGGGCCGGCTTTGATCTCGATTTTGAAGCCATTTTCATTGTTGGCGTTGTCCGCCCACGCGAGATTGATCTCATTGCTGTTCACCGCGGTGGCGGTCAAGCCGCTCGGAGCGGCGGGTGGGCCTGCCAACGTCGTGGCGCTGGCTTCATTTGAATAACTCGAATTGCCACCGGCGTTGTAAGCAAGGACGCGATAAAAATACAGTGTGTTCGGGCTTAGGCCCGAGAGGTTGGAAAAACTCGTCACGTTGACGCCGACTGTGGCAATTTGAATGTAAGTGCCGGCCGCACCAGTCTTGCGCTCGATCTTGAAGCCATCCTCATTGTTGGCGCTGTCTGCCCACGCGAGATTGATCTGGCTGCCGCTCACGGCCGTGGCGGTCAAGCCGCCCGGCCCTGCCGGCCCGACCAGCGCTGCCGTGTTGGTGGGACGCCCATAAAGAGTTGAAGTAAAAAACAACCAGCCCAGCATACTAAAAATAGCCGAGCAGAAAAAGAGCAGAGTTCTCCCCTTTTCATTGACAAGGAAGGAACCGTTGAAACTTTGCATAGCTTTCCTCATAACTTGAACAGTGAGCCGGCAGCCGCTTTAAATATCGTAACTATCTTGACTTCTTCATGCTATTTAGCTGATCAGAAATACAGCCCATAAAATCGAGGCCATTGATTCGTTTCGGCTAAATGCTGTTACTGCCGAGCTCCCGCCCCAGCCAAGGCTCCGTCACTCCATGACTGAAAAACTCATTCAGCGAGGGAAGCACTAAAACAACTCAAGCGACCACGCGCACCAGCAGCGCGAGTTGCTTAAATTCCGCAGAAATTTTAAAGTGGAGAATCCGTTCTCGGTGAGACCGCTCGCTATACAACTTTCATCCATGAAAGAATTTTTGCCCGGACGGCACGTCGAAATGAAAAAATAGTGCGAGTCCTCATGTCCGATTTCGCCGGGCTTGAGTCACTGGTGTGCTGAATAACCACATCAAATTTGTAGCTGTCATTGCGAGGAATTGCGGAAAAACTCTGGAATAAGAACTTACCATCCTATGCGGCCAATCACTCCGATTAGGTCAAATGACCTGATCGTTCTTGCTCGTACTCCTTCTCATATTCCTACTCTTACTCGCTGTTGGAAATCCTTAAAAAGCGAGTAAGAGTAGTAGTACGAGCAACCAGCATCAGGCAACTAGCGACCCTATTTCAACAAAGTCATCGGGCGTGATTGCGCAAACAGCACTTTTCCATTGCTTGCCTGCACCACGAGTCGATATAAGTAAACGCCAGCCGCCGCGACTTTGCCGGACTGATTTCGTCCGTTCCACCGC
>JBOHQZ010001391.1:0-1676 GCA_050732275.1 bacterium | reverse complement strand
CCCAAGACCTCAAGCTCAACCGGCCGGTGGCCCTGAAGTTTTTGTCGCATGAATTGACCCACGACGAAAACACCATCCAACGTTTTATCAATGAGGCGCAAATGGCGTCGTCACTCGACCACGCCAATATTTGCACCATTTACCAGATTGACAAGACTGAGGAAGGGCAGTGGTTTATTGCCATGGCGCATTATGAGGGCGAAACCCTGCGACAGAAATTGAACAAAATCCAGGCTACGCCCGTCGGGGCTGCGCCCGTCGGGGCTACGCCCGTCGGGGCTGCGCCTACCGGGCTATCCGTAGACGATGCCGTTGACATTGCCATTCAAGTTGCCCAAGGGCTGGGGCGAGCGCACGAAGCCGGCATCACGCACCGCGATATCAAACCGGAAAATATCATCGTCACAGATCGTGGCGAGGTCAAAATCATCGATTTTGGCCTGGCGAAATTGGCCGGAAGATCCCGGCTCTCCAAGGCCGGCACGATCGCGGGCACGGCGGCTTATATGTCCCCGGAACAGGCGCAAGGTGGAGACGTCGATCATCGCACCGACGTCTGGTCCTTGGGAGTGGTGCTCTATGAGATGTTGAGCGGACAATTGCCTTTTCAAGCTGAGTATGAAGCCGCATTAATCTACTCGATTGTCTACGAGCAGCCCCGCCGTTGCAAGACTTGCGTCCTGAATTGTCGCCGAACCTCCAAATCGTTCTCGACCGGGTGTTGGAAAAAAATCCGGCCAATCGTTATCAATCCGTTCGCGAGATGCTTGCCGACCTGCGAGGGCTGAGCGACACCAGCCTGGCGGAGGCCCGGCCCCGGGTGGAGGGCGCGGAATCCACGAAAACCGGTTACCTTCCCGATTATCAGAACGACGTTTTGGTGAGCTACGCGCACCTGGACGACAAACCTCTAACCGCCGGCCAAAAAGGTTGGATCGCGCATTTCCATCAGGCTTTGGAAATCCGGCTCGAGCAACTGCTTGGCGCCGACACCAAAATCTGGCGTGCAGACCGGGCGATGGATCGAAAACCCTCCGGCGCCGCGCACGCGACGGCATTCCCCAATGCCGCTATTCTGGTATCGGTCGTATCGCCGCAGTATGTCAAATCGGAAAAGTGCGTGCAAGAAGTCAGGGAATTTTACCAGGCGGCGGAACAGAGTGAAGGACTATGGATCAACAACCAGGCGAGAATATTCAAGGCGATTAAAACGCACGTGCCGCGCGAATCGCAGCCCCAAGAGCTGCAGAGCATACCGGATTATGAATTTTATCGATTCGATCCGGCCTCCGGCCGGCCGCAGGAATTTTGGCCCGAGCTTGGCGCCGAAGCCAACAGAAATTTTTGGGCCAAGCTCGAGGATATTGCCTATGACATCTATCAACTGATTGAAACAATCAAAACCAGGAAAACAGAAACTACACAGAAGAGCGCTCCACCGCGGCCAACATTATATCTTGCCGAGACCACTTAAGATCTCACCAGCCCTCGCGACGCCATTAAACGGCAACTGCAGCAGCGCGGATGCGTCATTCTTCCTGACCGGCCCCTCCCCTTAAACGCTGACGAGCTGCAAAAGCAAATCCGCGCCAACCTGGAACGCTGCGCGCTTTCGATCCATTTGATCGGGGAGAATTACGGCGTGGTGCCCGAGGGAGAAACGCGCGCGCTTGCCG
>JBOHQZ010001390.1:0-1680 GCA_050732275.1 bacterium | reverse complement strand
TTTTTTTTAGGAAGGGGAAAATTGGCGAGTCTCGGCATTTTACCCAATCTTCGTCAGCCACGGGAACCAGCGCACGAGCACGCCGTTGAGGGTGGTAAATAAATTGAAAACCATCATGACGCCGATAACGATGAGAAAACCGCCGCTGACGATCTCAATGGTTTTGAAGTGTTTCTTGACACGATTCATCGCGCGCAACAAGTGTTGGGTGGCAATGGCAGTGAGAAAAAATGGAATGCCCAAGCCGAGAGAATAAACCAAGAGCAGCAACATGCCTTGACCGACCGTTTGCCGGCTGCCGGCGATGGCGAGAATGCCGCCCAGAATGGGGCCGATGCAGGGGGTCCAGCCAAACGCAAACGCGCTGCCGACGAGAACGGCGCCGATCGCACTGGTGGGTTTGTTGCCGGTTTGAAAGCGCGCTTCGTAATTGAGAAAAGGAATTTTAATCAGCCCGGCAACATGGAGGCCAAAGATAATCAACACGACGCCGGCGACTTTGCTGATGATCCCCAGATTTTGCAAGAGAAAGCCGCCCACGAAAGTGGCCGTGGCGCCCAACAAAACGAACACCAAAGTAAAGCCGCTTATGAACAGCAACGAGCTGACCATGAGGCGGAACGTCTGCTGCTGGCGCTCGGCATTGCGCAGCTCGTCCATGGAAACGCCGGAAATGAACGAGATGTACGCCGGCACCAGCGGCAACACGCAGGGAGAAATGAATGAGATAAAGCCGGCAAACAGTGCGGCGAGATAAGTAACGTTGCTCTCCATAGTCGCGATGCTTTAAATCAGCGAAAAATCCTTCACTTCTATATACCTCACGCTTTGAAAGAGATGGCCGACGAGGCGGACTCGCCGGCGAAACCGGCTCGGATCGCGAGCCAATTCCTGGCCTAGGGCGGAGGGCAAAATGCTCCAGAGCTTGCCGTCATTGCAACGCAGACCGAGGCGATGAATGGCATCGTGTGTGTCTAGCGCAGCAGTCATTTCCATCAAAGTGCAATCGACGCAAATGATCTCACCTTCGAGACTGCCGTCGACAAACTGCACATCGGTGCCGCTTGAAATCGTCTGGCTTGGCAAGAAAAAATGCGTGGCGAGACCTGACAACATCATCAGAATGATCGCCGTCGCCATGACAGGGAGCGGCTGCCGCTGAAAAAGCGTTAGCAACTGGCTCAAAAAGCCGAGCTGGGACGATTCGCGCTCGAGGGCGCTGCGAATCTCGGCGCGTACGTGGGCCGGCGCCGGCACCTGCTTGGCATGCTCGCGCACCAAGGTTTTAACCTCGCTTTGCTCGTTCGCTTCCTGCGCGCATCCCGGACATTTGCCGAGATGTTGGGTTATGGTGCTGGCCCGTGCCGGCTCGATTTCCTGATCGACGTAGCCGGCAAGCTGATCCTGAATTTCTTTGCAAGCTGATGACATACTTTTTTATTTGGGATTTTTGACGAAGCCTTCACGCCGGGCATATTCACGCAGATATTTTTGCAATTGCTGCCGGGCGCGGGATAGACGCGACATCACCGTGCCGATCGGCGTGCCGATGATCGCCGCAATCTCTTTGTAAGAAAAGCCTTCGATGTCGCAGAGAATGACGACCGCGCGAAAATCATAAGAGAGCTTGCTAAGCGCCACATTGATTTCGTCGCCAAAAAGATCGGCGTAGCGTTTTTC
>JBOHQZ010001389.1:0-1681 GCA_050732275.1 bacterium | reverse complement strand
TTTTCCAAAACAGCGTTGTTATGGCCTGCACGAACCTGATAATCGCCGGATTTTTTCAGACGCAAATCCAGGCAATCACCGTGTTTTTGCACGGTGAAGTCCACAACAACCTGCAATTCATCTTTTGCAACGTCGATTTGGTCTTGGCAAACACAAGCTGGCATATCTGCAAATGCAGGCATAACACTGAAGAAGTAACAGCTATAGTATTTGCCATAATTTCGATTGATCAAAACGAAGTTAGCTTCAGTTTCCTGTTGCAACCGGTGATTTGTCGGCAATTCGTAACATCCGCCGATTTTTGGAGTAGTCATATTTCACCTATAAGGTTAAGAGTCAATCCTTAGTTAAAAATACTCAAGTCAATCTTCAGATGGTTTTTATCACAATACGCTTTCCCCGCCGATGTTACCTTTGCAGAATGTGCGTCAATGAATCCGCTGGCGAGGAATTGCGCTTTCTGATACTAAGCAAATGTTTCCTCGAGCTTGCCCGTTACAATGCAAGTTGCGCCAAGCGCGCGCAGTTGCTCACGAATATCTTCATAAGCTTGCGCTTTTGTGTCTGTACGCTGTGAATAAATTTGTGTGCAATCGAAGTCATCCGGATTAGAGCAATTCGCTTCAAACCCGCCCGGGACATTGCAACCACAAGCGCGTGAATAACACGGCGGAATAAACGTAATTTCGACGTAAGCTCTCATGACTCACCTATAGAGTTAAGAAGTAAAGGCGCAATTCCCTTTGCGCCATTGGGACCGGGCAAGTTACGGCATAGTCTCGCACGTATGGCACGGGTAAGCCTTGCGTTCCAAGCGATTATACTCCGCTTGCAGGCGATACTCTTGTTGGCGCGGCATATAGCCGGCGCTACGCAACGCCGTGGCAATTTCCCCGCACCGTGTCCAGGCGTATTCATTCGGCAAAGGCTGGCCGTGCGTACATACGCCGGCTGTCGCCAAGTCAATGGAAATTTCAATACCACTATCCGTACGGCGCGCCGTTACCACAAGGCCGGCGACTCGCTGCATGTAGACCGCCGGCGCGAACGGCGCGTTGACTGCGCGAGTAGCAAATTCAACCACTGCGTTGACGGCTTCGTTTTGGCGAACGATTTCAGAAATTGATTTCATGTTATCTCTTTCATTTTAAAGATTTTCAAACAGCGTGAATTTCACTTTCATTATCATATTACCAATATACTCATTCTTTTGCGGAAAGTCAAGCACAGTATTATTGATGAAGATTCAGCAACAATTCGCCTGGTGTCGTATCGTCTCACCGGCGTACCCTTACCGTTTGTGTTTCGTGCAGTATGCCGGTATCGTTCGCATATCGCCGGCGTTAGGTATCTGCTTGCAGGAATTGTCAGGCGTCGCTTCGCATACCATGTCCGCGCCGTCGCGCACCCTTACCGTTTCTGCTCATCGTTAGCTCCGCGTCGCGCCGTCGCGCACCCTTACCGTTTCTGCTCATCGTTAGCTCCGCGTCGCGCCGTCGCGCACCCTTACCGTTTCTGCTCATCGTTAGCTCCGCGTCGCGCCGTCGCGCACCCTTAGCTTGCGGAATTTGCCAGCACCGTTATCGCACGGTATGCTCTTGCCGGCACGTGCGGAGGGGAAAGCATTCTTTTTGTGGCCGACGAAAATCGCGAGGGGCATAGGCCAGCTTTCGAGGCAAGA
>JBOHQZ010001388.1:0-1686 GCA_050732275.1 bacterium | reverse complement strand
CTGCAGAGCAAAAAGCCCCGGCCGGCGATCGCGGCACCGCTAGCGCGACATTTGGGAGTGCAACGGTCAGCATCAATTATGGCCGTCCCCAGCTCCAAGGCCGTGACATGCTGGCACAAGCCACCGACGGCATGGTGTGGCGCATGGGCATGAACGAAGCCACCGAAATCAAAACCGATGCCGATCTCAAATTCGGCGATACGGTGATTCCGAAAGGCTCCTACACTCTATGGATGAAAAAAATCAGCAGCGACCAGTGGCATCTCGTCTTCAACAAAAAGACCGGCATTTGGGGCACCGAACATTCCCCCGCAGATGATCTTGCCGAGGTGCCGTTGACCATGTCAACCAATCCCGAATCGGTCGAGGCTTTCATCATCGAGCTGGCGGCTTCGAACGAAACGAGCGGCACGCTCAAAGCCATGTGGGGCACGGCGATCTTGTCGGCAGATTTTACGGCAAGCGCCGGAACGATGTAATTGGCAAATGTCGGGAAAATCCCGTTGTCATTCCGGAGGAATCTTGTTTGGATTCTAGCGATTATTTATGCTTCAAAAAAGATTCTTCCAGAATGACACTTCTACCAGGGGTTTCACTATGCTTCCTTGGCTTATAATTCTTGAATGGAAGAAAAAGATTGGCAATTTTATCCGGAGCGCGAAAAATGCAAAAGTTGATGCGCATGTTGATTTGCGTTGCACTTTTAGCCGCCGCTTTCTCTCCCGTCGCTGCGCAAGATTTCTGGTCGTGGTGGGGCGATGGCAAAGGCGAGCTGTCCTCGTACAAAGTCGTGGTGTCCCGTTACGGTGAAATGCGCGAGGGATACTCGGTTCTGGTCTTTGTGACCGAAGATATTTCTCGCACCACCCGCGTCAAAGACGATTCCGGTACGCTGCCACCGGTGGATCGCGTGCCGGTGCTGAAACTCAACCGCGTCGTCAAGTTCACCACCGGCCTGTACGATTACTCCATTCTCACTTCCACTTTCAGCAGCGTGAATCCCGAGCTTGGCCGCAAGCCGTTTGAGCCGCTTAAAATTTCTTTCTCGGCGCAGGAATGGTGCGGCCACGTTTTTCAAATGTTGATACCGCAACGCGATCAAGTCGAATTGACATTGCACAGCTATTTTCAAGGCGAGGGCGATTAGCAGCGCAGGATCAAATTGCCGGCGCATGCGGCCTTTGAAGATAATCTGCCGATCTGGATTCGCGAATTGAACGGCGAAGCGCTGGCTGCCGGACAACGTCGCGAGCTGCAAATTCTTCCCAGCGCCTGGTTTTTGCGCGCGGCGCACAAACTGGCGGATTTTCAACCCGGTTGGATTATGAAAGAAGAAGGCGAAGCGCTGAAAGGGACGAACGGCAGCGCTCCAACTTGGCGCTGGACATGGCAGTTCGGCAATCGCAAGGAAACCTATTGGATCGAGAAAGCCTATCCGCATCGCATCATCAAATGGAGCTCCAGCGACGGTGGCAAAGGCGAGATATTGAAAACGTTGCGCGTGCCGTATTGGCAATTGCACGGCAACGATGATTTGCCGTATCGCGAGCAGCTTGGCGTGCCGAAGTAACCCAGACGACTCGTCTGGAAAGGTTTAAATCGTCCTTGAAAAAGTGAGAGAATATCCTTATAATCATTTATGGAATTTACCTGGGACGAGAAGAACATGAACAAGAAATATTCTTC
>JBOHQZ010001387.1:0-1687 GCA_050732275.1 bacterium | reverse complement strand
ACTTCGCGCCGAGCAATGGGGTCCCAGAGCCAAATAGCTTCCTCGCCAATGGCGAGCCAGCGCCCGTCAGGACTGAAGGTCAGCGAACCAATAAACATTGCGCGCTGAGGCAATGTTTGAAGCAGTTTTCCTGTTGAGGCATCCCAGAGTTTTACTTCAGCGCGCCGGAGCTTCTTCTGTCCGGAAAGGGCCGACATTAGGCCTTCCTCGTCTTCCGGGGCCGCGTAGACTATGGCCGAAACTAGCCAGCGTCCATCGGGGCTGAAGCGCAAAGATGATAAACGACTGTTATCATCAGACAAAATCCGCGCTTCGCGGTCGGCAGCTACATCCCACAGTCTCAGTAGTCCCAAAATTGGCCGGAGCGGCCCATAAGATTTGAAATAAAATGGCTTGTTCGATTCCTTGTGAATTTCACAAGAGTTCGATTCCTTGTGAATTTCACAGGAAAGGAGGAACAAGCCATGTGTACTAACAATGATAAACCGAAGCTCAATGATGAAAAAGTCCTGTGCCAGGCGAAAAAGACCTTGGAAATATACCTGCCGCTGGAAGCCGACGGGTATTGCGTCACCGACGAAACGCTCTATGACATCTTGATTGGAATCGCGGCCAATCGTGGAACGACCGAATCGGTCTGCGCGGAATTGGCCGACGCCCCTGATCCCGAAACCATTCGCCGCTATTTCAGGGAGCAGTTTATTGTTGAACAGTTGCCGGAATTGCAGCAGTCGATCAACGACGGTTTGGCCGCCAACTGGCCAAAGAAATTGCGGCGTAGTGGCCCGATCGAAGTCGCCTTCGATTTTCACGACCGCCCTTACTATGGCAAACAAAAACAAGAGGAAGCCTTGTGGGTGAGTGGCGAAGCCAAAGATGGAACGACTCGTTTCTATCGAGTCGCGACAGCCTACGCCATACTCCATCGGCAGCGAGTGACCTTGGCGATTCGATTCGTACTGCCAGGGGATCAAACCGTGGAAGTGGTCAGAGAATTGCGGCAAATGCTGTTGCTGCGGGCGCTGCGGATCGGAGTCCTCTATCTCGATAAAGGTTTTTCCGGCGTTCCGGTACTCAAGTATTTGCGCCGCTGCCAACAGCCTTCTTTGATCGCCTGTCCGATCCGGGGCAAGAAAGGCGGAACCAGATCTTTGTGTCGAGGGCGAGCGAGTTATCGCACTGAGTACGCCTTCAATGAAGGCAAGGAGAATGAGTTTGTGGCGCAGTTTGCCGTCTGTCGTGTTTTCACCACGTCTCGGCGCACTAAACGTGGCAAGCGCCGCGCAGAGTGGTTGTTGTTTATCATGATTGCTCTGGACTGGACGCCGGAACGGTGTCGGCAAAGATACAGGAAGCGGTTTGGCATCGAGACGAGTTATCGTCTGGGCAATAAATTGTTGGGCTGGACGACTTCGCCCAATCCCGCTTATCGCTTCGCGCTGATTGGCCTGGGATTTTTGCTGCTCAACCTTTGGGTGCATCTGTGTTGGATCTACACGCAAGTGGCGCGTCGAGGACGACGCGCCTTTGCTCCATTTTTGTTTCGCCAAGCGCGCTTTATCAATTTTTTGAAACACGCTTTGGAGCGCATCTACGGTACGGCCAATGAAATCACGGCGCCAGCAGCGGCACCATCATGACGGATTGGAGCCGGAATTTTGGGACTACTGAGTCTCTTGGTCTTAAT
>JBOHQZ010001386.1:0-1689 GCA_050732275.1 bacterium | reverse complement strand
CCGCGGCAGAGTGAGTGAGCAAATCAGGCATCGTAATTTTCAAAAAGCTTTTTTCGTTGCGGTTCCCTTTTCGTTGCAGAGTATCTAAAGAAAAGAACCTTTTTCGTTGCAGTTCCATTTTCGTTGCAAAATTTTAAAGACATTTGTATCAGTTCGCAACGTCAGCATTCCGTTGCGGCGGCCGAAGCGCAGCGCCAGCGGCAGCAAGACAGCGAGCAACAGAACCGGGATGACGGAAACCGCGATCTTCCAGCGCCGGCCCTGCGCGAGGTGTATTGCCCCGGCTTGCAGGTAATTAGGAGGCTGAAACACGCCTTGCACCGCGACAAATTCTCCGAGCGGCGCCTCTTTGACGTTAGCCAGGACGCGCAGGTGATGGCCGCGTTGCGTCAAGATGAACCCGTCTTCAGTCCGTTCCACAATTCTGGCCTCGATGAAAATCGCCACCCGCTGTCCGGCAAATTTTTGCGGGTTGCCGAGAATTTCGGCGAGATCGGGATACGGGCATGAGTAATCCGCCCACGCGCAGAGCAGAAGGAGCAACGCCAGCCCCGGCAGAATTTTAAATAAAGACATAGGCACGAAAGATCAAACTCAAATGAATGCAAGACCGGCCATGCCGGCCAGCAAAATCATCCCCAAAGCCATGGCCATCTGCCGGCCAAAAAGCCGCGCCCCAAACATAAGCGCAATGCCGCCTTTCATCAACGTGTTTGACATCACAGCGAGGATGATGGTCGCTGCCGCCGTCGAAGCGTCGAGAGATTCTTGCGCCAACCGCGCCGCCGTCAACGTGATGGCATCGACATCGGTAAAACCGGCAATCACGGCAGTGAAATAAAGCGCCCGGGTTCCGACAAAATCGAGCGCCGCTTTTGAGACAAACAAAATCACGACAAACAGCAGCGCAAATTTCAGGGCGGGTGAAATTGAGAACGGATTGGTGAATTGCACTTCGGCAGTTTGTTCGCGCCGGCGCTCCATGCGCCACAGCCAAAAGATGGCGAGCAAACCCGCGACGGCCATGCCCGACAACGGAAAAAGAATATGCGGCAACAAAGCGGAATTAACCACGGCGATTTCGATGAGCAAACGCGGAAACATCGTCGTTGAGGCGATCACCGCGCCGAGCGCCAAAATCCGGGAAAGCTCCGCATTCTGCTTGCTGCGTTGCGAAAAGCTTACGGCAACCGCGGTGCTCGAGGCCAAACCGCCGAGGAGGCCGATCACCGGCACGCTACGATGCGCGCCGGCAATTTTGACCAGCACGTAACCGGCGAAACTTATTCCGGAAACCAAAATCACGATCCACCAGGTTTCGGCGGGATTGAAAACGCCCAGCGGCCCGATGGTGCGGTTGGGCAAAAACGGCAGGATGACCACGGTGATGATGGCAAACTTCAGCGTGGCGTAAATATCCTCGTGGCTGATCTTGCCGGTGAACGCTCTGAAGCTCGGCTTCAAAGCCAGAATCGTCACCACGGCAATAGTGGTGATACTGGCGACGAGCAATTCTCCCCTGGCGACGATCACGCCGATGAGAAAAGTCAGCAGTGCCGAGGTTTCCGTGGTCGTACCAAGCTGCCCGCCGGAACGAATACCGAGAACGTACGACGTGACGATCAACGTGCCGACGATCAACAAAGCGCTGAGCAGAATCAGCGGCGAGATATGCGCGGCGAGATAGCC
>JBOHQZ010001385.1:0-1689 GCA_050732275.1 bacterium | reverse complement strand
CAATACCGGTAGCGGCGCTTGGGGAAGCAGCTATGCGCGAGGCTCGACTTACTTTCAGGGGGTATCATGGACTAACGGTATCGTGAATTATGCCAGCGACTGCCTCCGTCTATCCGAGGGCGGAACCGACAGTCATTTTGGCGGCTCAAGCACGCATCAGAGCCACATCGATATTAACATCACTTTTATTATCGACTCTCAAAATCCGCGCAGAATGACGCCGCCCAAAGGACTTTATATTTCCGGCAGAGCGTTCAATATCAATTTTCAATATCCATCTTCTTCAACTTTTTGCGCCCCCTCCACGTGGCCGCAGCTCGTGCTCTCCGGGAGCGGCCCCGGCCCGGTGGTTTACTATTCTCACACAGCATTTGATCTCGGCGGCGATGCCCGTGGCGACGCCGATGGCCGGCCGGAAAGCGGCGAGCGCATTGAGTTGGCGGTGACGTTGATCAATCAAGGTAATGCAACGGCTGAAGGCGTAGTTGGGATTCTCTCTACTTCGGATCCGGATGTCACGATTCAAGACTACTTCAATACGTGGGCAGATATTCCGGGGGGAGCGACGCAAGATAATCTGGGCAATTTTGTTTTTGATATCAAATCTAATCTCGCGCAAGACAAAACGGTGACGTTTACCTTGACGGTTTCCGCCAATGGCACAGGCGAGATGATCAGCACATTTGAAGTCCCCATCTACGTACAGAATCAAGTGCAGATCAATGCGCCGGGCAATTTGGCCGCTACCGTGCAAAACAACAACACGGTGCAATTAACCTGGCAGGATAACAGCGACAACGAAGAGGGATTTAAAATCGAACGCCAAATCGGGTCAGGAAATTGGAATGAGATCGCCACCACCGGCGCGAATATCAAATCCTACACCGATACCGGCCTCACGGGCGGCCAGGCATACTCTTATCGCGTGCGCACTTATCTTTTGTTGGCGAATTCCGATTATTCCAACGAAGCCAGTGTCACACTGCCCCTCGTGATCTTTACCGAAATTTCAACTTCTCTGCCGGGAACCGATTTTAGCGCGGCCACCTGGGGCGATTATGACAATGACGATGATCTTGACATTTTGTTGGCTGGCCGGGGTGATTCCGGCTCGATTGCCAAAGTTTATCGCAATGATGGCGGCGCTTTCACAGACATCGCCGCACCGCTGGCGGTGGTTAGCGATGGCGCGGATCGTTGGATGGAATGGGGTGACTACGACAACGACGGCGATTTGGATATTTTGCTGACCGGCTCCGGCTTGCAAGGTCCGACCTCGAAAATTTATCGGAATGATAACGGCAATTTTGTCGATCTCAACGCCGGGTTAACCGGAGTTTATCACAGCTCAGTTGCCTGGGGTGACTATGATAATGATGGCGATTTGGATGTCTTGCTAACCGGCTGGGATGGCGGCGATCGTATTGCCAAAATCTATCGAAATGATGCCGGCAAATTCCTTAATATTTCCGCGCCATTAACGCCGGTTGATTTTAGCTCAGTGGCGTGGGGTGATTATGATAACGACGGCGATTTGGATATTCTGTTGACCGGCACGCCTGATGGCGCATCGGGCCTTACCAAAATTTATCGCAATGATCACGGCAACTTTGTGGATATCGCGGCCCCACTCGTGGGCGTGAGCGGGAGCTCAGTCGCTTGGGGTGATTACGACAACGACGGCGATTT
>JBOHQZ010001384.1:0-1690 GCA_050732275.1 bacterium | reverse complement strand
ATTGCGGCACCACCGGTTATCTCGGCTATGCTTATTTGGAGACGCCCGGCAAGCCGTTCGATGGCCTCGATAATGACAATGACGGCATTACCGATGAAAAACGCGACGGCGGCCGCGGCGAGTTGCTTGTGGGCCAGGACCTCATCGAAGCGGCGGTGCGGGCGCGTTACGACGTGGTGAAGTACAACGCGTTTTTTACTGATTTCAAAAGCCGGCCAGCTTATCGCGCCGCGCGCTGGTGGACCGGCGATGAAGATTTGGATTGGGTCGCGGAACTGCATGACGTGGGTGAAGACGGCGTGGCCGGCACCAATGATCCCGGCGAAGGCGACGGCATGCCCACCAACGGCGAGCCGAATTTCGATCGCACCGATTTGCACGAATCCGATCAAATCGGCTTGACCGGCTTTCAGATGAATCGTATTCGCGGCTCTGCCGGCGATCCAGTAGACAATCTCATTTTTTTTGACGACCCCAAGCATTGGCCGCAAGTGTTATACGACAAGTTTACCAACCCCATCGAGTCCGAGCGCTTCGATATTCCGGTTGTGCTGAATTATAACATCGGCTTCCTGTTCGCCTCGGGCCCCTTTACGTTGCGCGCCGGCCAAACCGAACGTTTCAGCCTGGCGCTCGCTCATGGCGCTGATTTGCAAGAATTGCGGGAAACCGTGAAGGTCGTGCAACGCATCTACAACGCCAATTATCAATTTGCCACCCCACCAAACGCGCCGACTGTCACTGCCGAAGCCGGCGATGGCTACGTGCGATTGTCGTGGGATGATTTGGCTGAGCGCGGCGCCGATCCCGTGACGCTGGAAAACGATTTCGAAGGCTATCGCGTTTATCGTGCCACCGATCCGGATTTTCGCGATCCGCGCGTGATCGTCACCGGCCGCGGCACCGGCCCGATTGGCAACGGCAGGCCCATCGCGCAGTTCGATCTGATCAACAACCGCAGAGGTTTTTCGACTCAGGTGGTGGAAGGCGTAGCCTATTATCTCGGCGGCGATTCGGGGCTGCGTCACACTTTTACGGACACGACCGTGACCAATGGCCAGCTTTACTATTATGCCGTGTGCTCGTACGATCACGGCTCCGACTCGCTCGAATTCTATCCGTCCGAAAATGCCATTGCCGTTTCGCGCACGCCGCGTGGCGGCACCATTTTGCCTAAGAACGTCGTGGCCGTTCGCCCGAATCCCAAAGTCCACGGCTTCGTGCCGGCAAGCGCCTCTGCCGCAACGCACATTGCCGGACCGGGGATCGGCTCGGTTGAAGTGCAAGTCGTCAACTCCAATCTCGTCCCGAACAATCACGTCTACAATTTAAAATTTCGCACGAATGGCGTTGACAGTATCCGCGCCGCTTTTTATGATTTGATCGACAGTACCACTAGCAAGGTGGTTTTCACCGGCGGGTATGATCTGAATGGCCAAGACATTGGCCAGGTGGGAGATGGCTTGTTGCCAATCGTGACCACACCCAGAACCGTTGCGCCGGATACGCAACGCAGCGGCTTCACGCCCACCAGTGCGACCAACATAAAATTGCGTTTCACCTATCAGAATTTATTGCCGATCAATTATCGCCGCCCGGGTTTTCCGGATGAGTTGATCATCACCTTCAGCAACACGCCGTTGGATACTTCGCTGCCGGCCATCGGCTTGCCGGCGCGGCCAACGCGATT
>JBOHQZ010001383.1:0-1692 GCA_050732275.1 bacterium | reverse complement strand
GCTCATACGTGTCGCCGAGGCCGCCGGCATTTAGGTAAGTGATGCGAGCGCGTGGTGAATCCACAGCCGGACGTCCGTCAATCCACAACAAAGGATGGCGAATCGGCAAGTTGCGCAACACTTCTTCATTCGTGGGATAACCATTCAAAGTCTGCCACGTTTTGAGATAATTTTTATCATCATACGCAAGCGCTGCAAAAAGCAAGGATGGATGCCGAACGGGCCATTCATCCCAATACATAACGTCTTTCGGATAAGGCCATTTCGATTTGTCAACGATGAACGGATAAATGAACGTCATTGCCTTCTTCATGCTTTTGCCGTCGGCCGTGGCATACTCCCAAAGATTTTCTTCGCGCGTCGATAGAATGTGGCACAACGTAGCCATGGCGTCGAGGTTGAAAAGAGAATAGCCATAAGGTTTCGTGCGATTCAGTTCTTGCGGAAATGCGCCATTCACGGCCATTTGATTCGGCAGCAACACTTCCTTGAAGCGCTTCGCGCAGAACGCCAGCGTTTCGCGATCGCCGGTCAAATCCGCGAACGCCGCGGCCTGCATCGTCCAGCATGTGGCGTGATTGTTATTCCAATTCATTTCTTCGACGCCGTAAGGATGCGTCGAAATCCAGTGCAGAAAATCTTTGAACCACGCTTTGGTTTGTTGCACGATTTCATGCGGCATCGCCGGCGCGCGCTGCATCATTTGCACGGCGCGGGCGACTTCGATCAAATGAATCGCGTCGATGATGCCGATGCCGCGGCCGGTGACGCGCCCTTGGATGGCTTGCGCATACAGCATGTGCGGATTCATACGCGTCGCACGATTGACGAACCACGCCGCGAGATGCTCGCTGACTTTGCGCGCGTATTTATCCTCGCTGGTTAAAATGTACGCGGAAGCCAGCGCGCCCACCATCCGGCTGAAGCGAGCCATGGCCAAACGGTGCGCCACGAAATTATCCGGATTCGTTTCGCCGTCGCGACGGACGTACGGCCCGCTCGGATTTTGCGGATCAGGCCACCAATAATCGCCCTCCGAATAAAAATCATTCGGGCCGCCCGCGCTCCGTTCACATCTCGCACTCGTAATCGAATAAGGCAGTGAATCCAAACAGGCATTAGCGGTGGAGATTATAAAATCCTTTTCGGATTTGCTCAACTCGAGCTTAACTTTTCCGCCGGCGGTGGCTGCCGTGAAAACAAAGATGATACCGAGCCACACATGTGGATAACAAGGCCGGCCATTTCGTGCGGCGGAAATTTTTTGCATGCAATGATCCTCATTTTTCTCTATATAATGACCAGTGTTTTTCAAGGGCGTTTGTAGTTAAAAACAAAACTAAGTTGACTTCAACAAAAGCAATGACAGAAAAATGAATGACAGAAATACGAGGCATGGTCTTTATCGAAAAAATGCTCATTGTGGAGTGCCGAAAAATCGCAAAAATTTTTCTGCCATACATTTTTCTGTCATTGCCCTCTTAAAAAGTTAGTGGCATTTTACTACAAGCCGTTAATCATTGTTGTTTCATTCGGCCAATACCGTGCGTTTAAATTGCGACGGCGAAACGCCTGCGGGTACTAAGACAATTTTATCACCCACGCCGGTTTTGAATTGCAGCAGCGAGCCTTTGATATTCTGCTCATTCTTGCCGTTGCGATGCAACGCGACTTCGCGATCCGGCCAGGGAT
>JBOHQZ010001382.1:0-1699 GCA_050732275.1 bacterium | reverse complement strand
ACCTGGGCGATCTTACGTGGGTTAAACGCGCCATGGAAGCGGACACGCTGCGCGCCACCGGCACGATCTCTGGCAGTGCAACCGGGCCGCTCGATTCACTCGCCGTTGCCGGCCGTTTCGAGCTGCGACAAGTGCAATACAACACCACTTCAATCAAGCGCCTTTGGGGGAATCTCACTTTTAACCGCCTTCACGATCAAGGCCGCGGCTTGATCCAAATGAAAGGCAAGGAAATGATGGCGGGCTATCTGCCGGTCGATTCGGTGAAAGCGCTCGTGCTCTATGATTTGCAACAGGCGCAAATCAATGCCAATCTCTGGCAGGGCTTGAAAAATTACGGCGAATTGGATGGTTTGTACACGTTCGGCGAGGTCGGGCGATTCGAAGTGCAGCGCGCCGAGCTTAACGTATTCGGGCAAACCTGGCGCACGCCGGCCGACAGCGCGATGTGGATCGACGTCGGCGACGATGAATATGATTTTCATCATTGCGCCTTGATTTCCGGCGATCAGCGGTTTTACCTCGACGGCCGCTTGAGCTACACCGGCGCCGAAGATTTGACTTTTCGCATCGAGGGCATCGACGTCGCCACGCTCGCCGCGATGATGGGAAACGACTCCTCGCTGGCGGCAAATACCGTCGCCGGTGTTTTGGTGCTGCACGGCCATTTAACCGGCAACGCTGATATGCCGATTTTGGCCGGACAAATCAATTGGAATAATGGCCGCGTGGCTGATTTTGTTTTCAACAATTGGGAAAGCGATTTCGGCTATCGCAACGAGCAATTTTCCTGGACGTTCACGTTGCACCAAACCCAGAACCGGCGTATGACCGGCGAAGGCTTTTTGCCGATGAACTTGGGGCTGAACAACATCGGCAAAGTTTTGTACGGCGACCGCCCGATCCGCATTCAAGCCGCGACCAGCGGCATCGAAACCGGCATCGACCTCGCTTTTCTGCAAACACTGACGAGCCGGGCCAAGCAGGTAAAAGGCACGCTGGTGTTCGATGTCAAGCTGGAAAACACCTTGCAGGCGCCGCGCGCCAAAGGCGTGATGCGGGTCACCGACGGCGCTTTTAATGTGCCGGAATATGGCGCCAGCTACAACGACGTGCAAATCGCCGTTTCCATCGACACCTCCAACATCAAGATCACCGATTTTCGAATTCAGAACGAAAGAGGAGGTTTGAGCGCGAAAGGCCAGTTTAAATACGAGCGCGGCACGATTGGCGAAGCCAGCGGCACTTTGACGGCGACGGATTTTCTCGCGCTGCGCACCCGCGACATGGAAGTGCACCTCGACGCTAACATCAACGCCACCGGCAATACCGAAGGCGCGCGTTATCGCGGTGACATCACGGTCGACCGGTCGCGCTTTTTCCTGCCGGCGTTGCAGCAGAACTCCGTGTTGCAGCTCGAAGAAGAAACCGCGGCGCCCTCGGTTCCTTCCGATTCTGCGCAAAGCGTGGCGGCAAAGGCGGAGGCGAACGGCCTCGCGCAGCATTGGCTGCAAAATTTGCGCGGCGAGCTTAAAATCACAATTCCGCGCAATACCTGGGTTCGCGGCCCTGAGCTTAACGCGGAAATCGACGGCACCCTTGATTTTACCCAAGAGGGAGCGGAAAAATTTTCCATCTTTGGCGCGCTCAATATCATCCGCGGCAATTACGAGCTGTTCGGCAAAAGGTTCGACATTTC
>JBOHQZ010001381.1:0-1700 GCA_050732275.1 bacterium | reverse complement strand
GTGACGCTGCCCTGCAGCATATGCGCTAAGCCCGTTAGCCCGTGCGTCGAAATGACGATGAGATCGCTGTTATGACTTCCAGCAAAGTTGACAATAGCATTGGCCGCGCGGCCTTCAAGGACGTAAAAATCTGCCGCGACTTCCGGTCCTTTGGTTTCTTTAAAAAGATTTTTCATCTCCTTGACTATCGTGGCCTTGAGGTCGAGCCCAAACGCGAAGAGGGACGGATCACTGGCCCAGTACCACGCCGGATGAACGATTTCTTCAACGACGTGCAGGAATTGCAAGCGCGCCCGATAAGCCACAGCCATTTCTTTGGCGTAAGCGAGCGCGGTTTTCGAGAAATCGGAAAAATCCACCGGCACCAAAATGTTCTCCACGACTTCAACCGGCACGGGCTCTTCGCGCTCGCGAATGGTGAGCACCGAGCATTGCGCCATGCGCACAACTTCTTCGGCTACGCTGCCAAGAAAAAGATGCCCCAAGCCGCGCCGGCCATGCGTGCCCATGACGATGAGATCGACCTCGTTATCTTTGGCATATTGCAAAATCTCCGGCGCCGTTGAAATGCCGCGCCGGTATGCCTGCTTGATCCTGACCGCAGCCGTGGGATGGATTTTGAGACCAGCGGCCATTTGCTGGCTCGCCATTTCCGCCAAGCTCCTGTGCCAGGCCTCGGCGTCTGTCGTATAAGGCGTGAGAAGACCAGGATCGAATTCGGCTGACCTTGTAACGTGGAGCATGTGCACCTCGGCTTGATGCCGCTTGGCCAGATAAAGTGCGTGCGCCAAGGTTTGATTGGCACAGCGCGAGAAATCCGTCGGAAACAAAATTTTTTTCAGTGTGCTCATGTTTTCTCCTTTAATTGGAGTCTCCTTGCTTTAACCCCGCGGCGTTGAAAGATGCCATACCTTTTTATCCGCCGAGCTTTAGTCTTACTTGTAACCAAAACCATACCATCTTTTCCACCTTCCGAGTGATCTTGTTGCGACATGGCGCGATCACAGGATTTATCAAGACTTTGGCAACAACGGCACGGACGGGATGAGAAAAATGCGGCCAAATCAAATAACTTTTAGCGGAGAATTTTTCCCCAGTGGTTCAGATTTCCCCGGCAACGCTTGCTTTTTTTAAAACACTTTTCCTCGATCGCGCCGATTGCAAGAACATATTTGGGGGCGTTTCAATTGATTTTCCTTGAAATGTCGGGTCTTTTGCCCCACCATTCCCACTCACGGCGGCAAGAAATTTTCGCTTCAGGTTCGTGGAATGGCTTTTGCTTAAAGTGAACGTAGGAATTGATTCGCTCAAAAGTATGTCGTGAAAAATAATTTGATAACCGAAATGGAAGAGTATAACGTCCAGGTTAACAAACAACCATAAAACGAGCGTGAACTCATGTCAAGAGTAACCGAACGTGCCGCGCGAGAGATTGGCAAATCTCGCAGCGGAAAAAATGGCGCCGATCGCGGCATTTGTGCGGTCTGCGAAAATGATCCGACTTGCATTTATCCGCGCGCTCCCGAGCGGCCGGTTTTGCAATGCGAAGAACTTGCCGTGGATGGCGTTCTCGCATTACGAAAATCATGGAACAATCACTCGGCCTCCAGTGATCCAATATTCCGGTTTAGCCCGGATCGATTCCGGAAAATGCAGCGAGTGGTGTGACTTGACTGATCATCATGGGGACGCAAGAGTTT
>JBOHQZ010001380.1:0-1702 GCA_050732275.1 bacterium | reverse complement strand
TGCCGAAGTAACCCAGACGACTCGTCTGGAAAGGTTTAAATCGTCCTTGAAAAAGTGAGAGAATATCCTTATAATCATTTATGGAATTTACCTGGGACGAGAAGAACATGAACAAGAAATATTCTTCAAAAGCCTCTCAAACTGATTGGGACCGTATCTATAAGATGCGAGATGAGGATATCGATTTGTCTGAAATCTCCGAAATCACTACCAAACAAATGGCGCGAGCGGTGTTGCGTGTTGGAGGAAAACCAGCGCCCAAAGGCAAGGTTCAAGTCAATCTCTCACTTGACGCCGGTGTTGTGGCCTATTTCAAAACCCAAGCCGGCGGGCGCAATTTTCAGAAGCTCATCAATGAAGCCCTGAAGACAAAAATTCGCGACCAGAATATCGAGAATATTCTGCGCCGTGTCATTCGCGAAGAATTGCAAGGAGCGGGTTAAATCGCTTTTCGCAGATAAAGACGATTCTCGGAAAGAAAAAGATTGTGGCGAGGAACCCAACAATCCATTACTCCAACACTCCAAACCCCAAAATGCCCGGTCAACAAGTTCGACTCCTCAAAGTTTTCATCGCTTCGCCCGGCGATGTGAAGCTCGAGCGCGAGAAAACTCGTGAAGAAATCATCAGCCTGCGGCTGCTGGCGCAAAAACATGGCTTTGATTTGCAGCCCGTCGGCTGGGAGGCGAACGCCACGCCCGGCGTTGGCCGTCCCCAAGAACTGATCAATCCGCTCGTGCGCGAATGCGATTTATTCATCGGCATCCTGTGGCGAAAATTTGGGGCACCGACCGGCGAAGCCGAATCCGGCACATTGGAAGAATTCAATCTCGCGCGCGAGCGTTTCGCCAAAGAGCGCGTGCCAGAGATCATGCTCTATTTTCGCGAAGTGCATCCCGATTTTCTGGAGGATGCTGGCCCGCAGTTGCAAAAAGTTCTGGATTTCAAAAAGCAAATTGAAGAAAGTCGCCTCGCACTCTATTGGCAGTATCGCGATCCGGAACATTTCGCCGCGTTGCTGCGCCAGCACGTCACCGATTGGCTATTGAAGTTGGTTCCTGCTCCTGATGACCGACCGGCAAGTGCTACTGCCACTGCAACTGCTACTGCCACTGAAGTTCCTCCCCTCTCCGCTTTTGCCGAACACCTCGAATACTGCCGCACCGAATTACAAAAGACCGCTCGCCCACTCCGGCTTCGTACACTCACTTTGCCCCCGCTCTTTCTCGAGGAAGTCGATGCCGAGCGGCCGCGCAACATGAAAGTGAGCAACGCCGTCAAAATGTTTCCCCGCTTGCTCATTCTCGGCGAGCCTGGCGCGGGCAAAACTACTTCGCTCAAAAAGCTCGCTGCCGAATACGCGGTGTGGCGCGGCGAAGGCAAAGAGCCCGGTCTCAATGAGCCGGAAGATTTCAACCTGCCGATTTTTGTTGATCTCTCCGCTTATCCAACTTTATCCGCCGGCGATGCCAAACATGGCTTGTGGCGGCTCATCACCGCGAGTGTGCGCGGCGTGCACGATGTCGATGTGCGCAAACGTCTCGCTGCCGGTGGATGCTTGCTGTTGTTCGATGGCCTCAACGAAGTCGGTGAAGCGTATGACGAAGTCGCGTACCAAATTCGCCATCTCGTTAATACCGAAGCTCCCCACAATCGTTTCGTCGTAACTTGCCGACCCGGCGTGTATCGCGACGAGCTGCGC
>JBOHQZ010001379.1:0-1704 GCA_050732275.1 bacterium | reverse complement strand
CGTTGTTGCAAGCGCCGGGCGGCATGAACGTGGCGGCGATCACGCTCATGCTGATGGGCACGCAATGGTATCTGTTATTCAATGTGATTGCCGGCGCTTCGGCCATTCCGCAAGACCTGCGCGACACTACCGCGCTGTTGCGGCTCTCCTCGTTCGACCGCTGGCGCACATTGATTTTGCCGGCGCTGTTTCCGTACATCATCACCGGCGCCATTACTGCCGGCGGCGGCGCGTGGAACGCCAGCATCGTGGCCGAATATGTCGAATTTGGCGGGCGCAGCCATGCCACCATCGGCGTTGGCGCGCTCATTACGCAAGCCACCGGCGCCGGCGATTATGCCTTGCTCCTGGCCGCAACGTTGGTCTTGGTGATCGCCGTGGTCGTGATCAACCGCGCGTTCTGGCTCCGGCTCTATCGGCTGGCGGAAGAACGCTATCGCATGGAATAAGAGCCGATCCGGAGCCGCGCTTGGAAGCAATACCGTTCACTTTGTAGTCCTACCCCCTTGTGGGGTACTGGAGCTTGTGCAGAAACAGCGGCCCACAAGGGGCCGGGACTACAAAGCTTAAATGAACGGTTTTGCGCTTAGTAAGGAGAATGTGCGATGGACGCCATAAGAAATTTTCTCTTGACGGGCAACGTGAAAGATTATGATGAAGTAATGCCTCACTTACGTGTGGAAATCGTAGCGCAGTCATCCTGACTGCAGACAAGATGTCTGCGCTACCCACCTTTAACTGAGGCGATACATGGTGAATATGGCTAATCATAACTTCGCAACCCCGGGCTGGAATTTAACGCAGCTCGAAGAACTCCTCGCCGAGCTGGGCAAAATTCACTCCGGCATGTCCCATCTCGAAGCAGAGTTTGCTGATCGGGTGAAGAAGGCACATCCTTCACAAGGCCCCAGCGCGAGAAATCTTCTGCATTACCTGGCCTTGCGGCAGCGCGACGTTCGCCAGTTGCAAGAAAGCCTGACGACACTCGGCCTCTCCTCGCTCGGCAGGACGGAGTCACATGTAAGGGCCACTATCGACGCGGTGATGAAAATACTTTCTCATCTGGCGCAACGGCCTTTGCCAATAACGACAAATGGCGAGCCGGTTCTCGATTTTAGCGAAGGCAAAGCCCGGCTCGTAGCGCACACCGAAGCGCTGCTCGGACCCAAGCCGGCCAACCGCAACGTGCGCATCATGGTAACCATGCCGAGCGAGGCGGCGGACGATTACAAGCTGGTGCGCGAACTGCTCGCGAGCGGCATGGATTGCATGCGGATCAACTGCGCGCATGACGGCGCCGAGGTGTGGGCGCGCATGATCGACAACTTGCGCCGCGCCGAGCAAAAGCTCGGCAAGGAATGCCGCGTGTTCATGGATCTGGCCGGGCCGAAGCTTCGCACCGGCGGCCTCGAGCCTGGCCCGCAAGTTCTCAAGTGGCGTCCGCAACGCGACAGCTTTGGCCGCGTGCTCACGCCGGCAAAAATTTGGTTGACGCCGATTGAAAACAACGAGGCTCCTCCCACTCCGGCAGATGCTTGCCTGCCGGCGCCTGGTGATTGGTTGGCCAAGCTGCGTGCCGGAGATGAGGTCAATTTTTTTGATACACGCAAGGCTGCACGTTCCATGCAGATTGTGGAAGAGATCGACGGCAGTCGCTGGGCAGAGTCGCGCTTGACCGCTTACGTGAGCACGGGCACGATATTA
>JBOHQZ010001378.1:0-1705 GCA_050732275.1 bacterium | reverse complement strand
CATGATAACGAGACCGTATTTGCCAATCGACGGATCGTAATGAAAGCAATACAGCAACACTTGATCGACCAATGAGCCGATTTTATTTTCCGAGGCCTCGACCAGGGCCAGACGCAAGTCACGCGCCGGATATTCGATGCCGTAAAAATAACGCGCGATTTTGCCTTGGGGCGTAATGACCATAATGCCGCTGGCGTGCGCGAATTGATCGGTCACGGGATCGTATTTGTAGCGAAACCCGGCGGCTTGCGTCAGTCGCCGAATTGAAGCGGTATCGCCAGTGAGAAAATGCCAGCCTTGCTCGGCGCCGGCGCGGCCGTATTGTTTCAAATAAATTTCTTTTTTAGCTGCGGCCAGCGCTGAGGTCTCGCGCGGATCGAAACTGACGGTGGCGACTTCAAATTGATTGCCCACATCGAATGACAATGTTTTCAAGCTTTCCAGCAATCCATTCAGCACTTGCGTGCAAAGCATCGGGCATTCGTAATAAACGAACGACAGCACAACCGGCTTGTCGCCAAAATACTGTTGAAGCGGCACGAGCTGACCGCTTTCGTCACGAAACGCCAATTCCAATGGCAACGACGTGCCAAGCTTTTGGTCGATCCCAACTTCGCGCAACATCGGCGGCGGCACGCTGGAGTCGAGAATTTGAGCGTGCAGCGAAGTTGACGCCGTTAAAAGCACGAGGAGCGTAAAACCTAAAGCGTAAAACGCAAGGCGTAAAGCAATAGGCATCAAATTCATGGCCGGACGCCTCCGCTGCCAATTTTTGCCAGTTGCGCTCCGCTTTTCGCCTCTTCTATTTCACCTGCCGATCTCACCGGCAGGCCTCTTTGCACGACCAGCTCGATGGCGCGCTCGATCGGGATGCGCACGACGCCGGCATCGCGGACGACCCAGCCATAGTTATAGAGCACGGAATCTTCGGCAGCGCGCACGTCATCCAAATCTTTGGCAGGCGCGATTTGCAAGCGCGGTCCCGGCGGCAATTGGCGTTCGGCCATCAGTGGTGAAGGCGGTGGGTTCGCGCGCTTGGTTTGCTCACTAAAAAAGCTTTGCAGCCACACCATCAACACCAGCACGACGGCTGAAATAATCGCCAAGCCGATTCCAAACTTCGTCACTGCCGAAACATTGGCGTCGCTCTCTTCGTGGCCGCGGCCATTGTCGGTGTGCGTGGGAATGTTATGGGTTTCGCTCATGGGAAAAATTTATACCGATAAAAACGCTCGTAGTAGCTCCTTCAGGAGCAAAATTTGAATATATGAAAAACGCGGCGCCTGAAGGCGCTACTACAAACTATTATTCATGATGAAAAGCTTCTGCCAAACGCGGATCGTTCACCGGCAGCAACGCCCGGCTTTTTAATTGCCAGGCAAACACAGCAATCCAAACGCCGCCGATACCGATGGGCGCCAGCACGTCCATCCAATGAATGCTGAATTTTTCCGCATGAAAACTCGGCGCGACGATCCAGAACAAATCGACAAGTCGCATGACGATCATAGCGACCGCGACTTTCGCCAGCACTTGCGCTTTGCGTTTGGTTTTGCGCGAGAGCAAGAGCGCAAACGGAATGGCGAAGTGAAAGAGCACGAGAAGCATGGCGATCACACCCCAGCCGCCGTGCAACCGATGCACGTACCAGGTTATTTCTTCGGGCAAGTTGCCGGACCAGATAATGAAAAACTGCGAAAAAGAA
>JBOHQZ010001377.1:0-1707 GCA_050732275.1 bacterium | reverse complement strand
GAATGAGGCCGATCGGCACACCGAGCTTTTGCTGCAAATGGCGTCCGAAAAAGTAGGCGGTGGCCGAGAAATTTTTGACGCTGGTGGAATCACACATCTTCCAACCTTCGCTTTCAACGTCCGCGCGGGGCTTGGTGCTCTTGGCGCGCTTGACGATGAAAAGCCGCAAATCGGGATGATTGGCCGCTGCCACCTCGGCTTTAAAATTATTCACCGTTGCCCAATTGCTCACCATCGGCATTTCCATATTGGACTGTCCGGAGCACAGCCACACCTCGCCGATCATGACGTTTTTAAACGTAATAGTCTCGGCGCCGCTCACGGTCAACTCATAAGGCCCACCCGCCGGCATCGCCGCGAGATCAACGCGCCATTTGCCGTCACGATCCGCCGTCGATGTTTTGCTCTGCTGATGAATCGTCACGGTAATTTGCTGCCCTGGTTTTGCCGTGCCCCAAATCGGAATTTTGGCATTCCGTTGCAGTACCATGTTGCCGGAAAAGATGGCAGGGAGTTTTATTTGTGCTGTGGCTGTTGGTAGAAATGAAATAAGAGGGGCACAGAAGAATAGTATTGCCAGTTTGGTCAATGAGTGTGACATTTCCTTCCTCTGGTTGGTTTGGACTTTGTGATTGCGTGTTTACTTCTTTTAAAAAAGTTAATAAAGCAGTTGGGGAATTGCAAACGAAAAATAAAAACGGACGAGAAGAACAGAAATGGCAATTCTGATTGGAAAAAAGACTTGCGTGTTTGCTGCGGTTTCTATATAATACAGCTAAATCTTGACGATTTCTTAACCATTGCCGCGCGCGTATTATGCTGACCCGTCTGTTCACCGGCACCAATTTGTTGCTCATGTCGCTGGCCATTGCCTGTCTGGCGATCTTCATTTTTGTGATGACTCCCGCCGGCGTATCCGAGGCCGATGCGGAGAAGATCACCAAAATCTATTTTGCCGACAACATCTCGGCGGCGCATCAGAAAGTCATCGATCGGTTCAACGAAACGCATCGCGGTCGCATCGAAGTCATTCCGGTCAATCTGCCGTTTGCCAAATTCAGCACGAACGAGAGAAAGCAGCTTCTCACGCGCTCGCTCCGCAGCAAGGGCACGCGCATCGACATTTTTGCCGTTGATCTCGTTTGGGTGCCGCGCTTCGTCAAATGGGCCGAGCCGCTGGCCAAACATTTTTCTCCGCAGGAACAAAAAGCGTTTTTGCCCTACGCACTCACCTCCTGTTTCTTCAACCAAACGCTGGTCAGCGTGCCGTTTTATATTGATATCGGCGTGATGTATTATCGCAAGGACCAGCTCGCGGCGCTTCCCGATCATGCGGAGATCGAGCAAAAACTTAAAAAGTCCATAACGTGGGATGAGTTCATCCAGCTCGCCAGCAAGCTGGCGCCGTTGGGCAAAGCCTTTTATCTTTTTCCGGCCGACCGCTACGAAGGGTTGATTTGTTCTTTCATTGAGAACGTCAGCAGTGAGAATGCCGCACTCATTCAGGGCGATAGCCTGCGCGTAAATACCCCCCAAGCCCGTCGCGCGCTGCAATTGCTCGTGGATTTGGTGGGCAAATACAACGTGACGCCCGCAGCGGTAACAGCGTACAAGGAAATCGAGGTGTATGAAGAGGCGCTGGCTCACGATGCCATCTTCTTTCGCGGCTGGCCGGGAAATCTGCGCGGCTACGAAAATCGCTACAGC
>JBOHQZ010001376.1:0-1709 GCA_050732275.1 bacterium | reverse complement strand
GGAAGGCCATCTCTCTCAGTGAAGTGCGTGAAAGTTTCGATTGCCTTGTCAAATTTGTCAAGCCCTCCTCCCCATGTTCCGACCCACAATACGCTGCCGGAATCGGCAAAGATTGAGAAGACCCGATTGTTGCACAAGCTATGCGGATTCGCGGGGTCATTTTGATAACGGATGAAGCGATCGTTGGCACGGTCGAATTTATTCAAACCGCCGGCGGTGCCGATCCAAAGCTCGTTGGCGGGGTCTTCAAAAATCGCAAAAACCATGTTGTCACTCAAGCTGCCGGGATTTTTTGAATCATGCTGATAACGCAAGAATCGCCCCGATTTTCCATTATTTTTTTTCAAAGGAGGGTCGGGGTCAAATTTATTGAGTCCGCCGGCGCCGGTACCAATCCAAAGCGTGCCGGCGTGATCTTCATAAATGGCGCTAACGCCTCTTGCACTCAGGCTATGCGGATCAGCCGGGTCATGCTGGTAACGCACGAACTGCTTGGTGGCGTGGTCAAATTGGTGTAAGCCTTCACCGGTTCCGATCCAAAGTTTTCCCGCACGATCTTCACAAATAGCGGCAACGCCGTCGTTGCTCAAGCTGCGCGGATTCGCCGGATCGTGGCGGTAGCGAGTGAACCGTTCTTTTTCAGCGTCATATTGATAAAGCCCGCCGCCACCGGTTCCCACCCACAACGTCCCGGTATGATCTTCATAGATCGACATGACCATATTGTGGCCGAGGCTGTTGGGGTTGGTAGGATCGTTTTTGTAATGTGAAAATTTTTCTTTCGCCTCGCTGAATTTATTGATGCCGCCGCCATAAGTTCCAACCCAAAGCGCGCCGGACCTGTCTTCGTAAACCGACCAGACATCGTCGTTGCTCAAGCTGTTCGGATTGGCCGGATCGTTTTGATGATGCTTGAACCGTTCTATCTTTGGGTCAAATTCATCAAGCCCGGCGCTCGTGCCAATCCACAGCGTGCCTCGCAAAGGATCTTCGCAAATCGGTCTGGTGGTGTTGTGGCTCAAGCTGTTGAGATTTTTGGGGTCGTTCTTGAAATGCTTGAATTGCCCGCTCGCGCGATCGAATTTATTGAGTCCGCCGCCGAAAGTCGTCAGCCACAAATTACCGGCGCGATCTTCGTAAATCGACCAAATGAGATTATGGCTCAAACTGTTGGGATCGTTCGGGTCATTTTTGAAACGAGTGAAGTGCGCTGCCGGCAGAACTTGGCCATCGCTTTTGTCCAAAACCATTTTATTCAAACCGCCGGAAGTTCCAACCCAAATTACGCCGGAGCCATCGATGTGGATGGCGCGTACTTGATCACTGCTCAAACTGTTGGGATTATCGGGGTCGCGGGTGTAATGAAAAAACTGCTGCGTTTTCCGATCAAACAAATCAAGGCCGCCTCCCAATGTTCCAACCCACAGCCAATTCCCGCCATTCGTGCGATCTTCACAGATTGCCGTGATCGAGTTGTGGCTCAAGCTGTGCGGCTTCGCCGGATCGTGCCGATAATGCGCAAAGCGCTCGGTTATGCGGTCAAAGCAGTCAAGGCCATCGTGCGTGCCGATCCACAGCATGCCGAAGCGGTCTTCGTAAATCGCCGTAATGCTATTGTCGGAGATCGTGTTGGAGTCTTGTGCATCGTGCTTGTAAACCGTGAACCCATAGCCATCATATTTGTTGAGGCCATCCATTGTACCGAACCA
>JBOHQZ010001375.1:0-1712 GCA_050732275.1 bacterium | reverse complement strand
CACGGTAGCAGTCTCGCCCAGGCCACTGGTGATATTTTTCAAAACCTGGTTCGTCATGGTCGGCCAGCCGGAAACATTGGCGGTCACCCACGTGCTGAGAGTGCTGGAGCTATGATCATTCAACACCAAAATCCCGCCTGGCTTGTTGCTGCGATTGCCTTCGCGCCGCGCGATAAACACATCAGCGGTATTGGACGAAGGATTCGGGCTGCCAATCTCCGTCAACACTTCAAAGCTGCCTTCGAGATAACGCTTGCGAATGCCGATCAACTGATTGATTTTGGTTTTCAAGCCGCTCTCCGGGCCCGTGGTAATACTGGGATCGCCGCCGTCTTTTTGTTGTACCTCATAATAATGCGAATAGAATACGCATGGCCGGCCCTGCGCAAACAGAATGAAGGCATAGCCCATGTCGCGATCTTGCGTGATCCACTTGTCGTGTTCTTTGCCGGTGTCGTGGTTCTCAAGAAATGTCACGACGCGATTAGCGGCGATGGCATTCGACTGGTCACGCACCATGCCGGAATGATTCAGCCACGCCATATTGAAATTCGGCTCGGCGTTGCACATACGTTTGAGATCGTCGCGCAGCGGAAAATCAAACACTGACGAAGCCGCGCCGTTGTTGGTGATGGCGTTGACCCAATCTTTGAGGCGATATTTGTGCGTCGTCCAAAACTCGCCAACCGCAAATCGCTGGCTGCCGCTTTTCAACGGCATCGCCTTCAGCCAATCCGCCACGAACGCTTCCTGAATGCCGCGCACGAAATCGAGCCGATAGCCGTCGAACCCGGCGGTGTTGGTCAGCCATTGTCCCCAGGTCTTCAGCCGCGGTTGCACAGTGCCCGTATCGTATGTGTTGAAATCCACACCGAAGAGCATCCAGTTTGGACGGATGGCATCTTCAGTGCCTTGATCTTGCAGAAAATCGCTATTGTCCACCGGATGGAAGCTGGCGTAATTCCAGGTCCATTGCGGCGCGCCGCCCGAGTGCGTCGCGTAAGAGAAGCTCGAAAGCGCGCGCAGTTGCAAGCTCGAATACTGGTTGTTCCCGTTGTACCACGCCGCGCGAATGCGATAGCCGTTGTCGTCGCTGGCCCCTTGCATCGTGCCACTGTTGTCGTATTTCGGGATGATTTGAATGGTGATCGTCGCGGCGCTGCTCAACGTGACTTTGAATTCGTCCACATCGCCTTGCGTATCGGCATGGCCATAAACGGCGCGACCACTGCCCGGAAACGTGTTGAACTGCCCACCGCCGCCGTTCGGCTCGGATTCCCATACCGGGTTGGTGCCCGGACCGGCGTCGTTATTATCACTCGCACCCCATGAAATTCTCAGCTCGTAACCGCGACTGGGCAAGCTGCCCCAGTTCAAATTGAAGCCGTTCAGTTGAATGTAATAATCGCCGGCAGCCGCGTTGGGTAACACCCATCGAACCTGCGAAGTGGGATAGCTCGGAGAGTTCTCTTCTTCAATGTAATTTTTTACCGGCGCGTTGGTTTCATAGCTGCCGCCGTAAAGATGATTCAGCACGATGTCGGCATAAACTTCGAGACCCTGCGTGTGATATTCGTTGATCATGTTGATCAATTCCTGCTTGCTGCCGAAGCGGGTTTCGGTCGAAGCCGGAATGCCGCTGCCAACATTGCCTTTTTGCGAATATTCGCCGAGATCGTAATGATCGTAAAGGCCATAACCCATGTCATAAA
>JBOHQZ010001374.1:0-1712 GCA_050732275.1 bacterium | reverse complement strand
GCCTTATTTTCTGCCCGCCATTTTTCTGTCATTGCTTTCTTAAAAAGTTGCGGGGCGCTACGTTTTTTCATAGACAACCGCTTTTTGAGAGCTTGCAAGATATTTGACCAGCCGGACTTGCGTTCCTTTGCCGTTTCCGGCTTCAAGATGGACTTCGTCCATTAGCATCTTCATCATGAGAATGCCCCGCCCGCCTGGTTTTGGCTGGGCAAAAAGCTCCTGAGCATTTTGCCCGTCGAGTTTTTGGGGATCGAAGCCCTGGCCTTGGTCTTTCACCAACGCCGTCAGTTTTTGCGTGTCGATTTTTATCTGAAGACGAAGCGGCTTGGCTTGGTCACTCTTGTGTGCATGCTTAATGGCGTTGACACAGGCCTCCTCAACCGCCACCTCGATTTCCATCGCCGCCATTTCGTTTAAGCCGGCTTTTTGAGCAAGGCGGGAAGTAAAGTTGCGAATCAATTCCAGATTTTCAGTATGGCTCGGCGTGGTCAGCTCGTAAACTTCCTCGGCTTTGGCCAAATCCATCGCCGCTTTTGAATTGAGTCCGCGCATACTCTCAAAAATTTCTGTGGATGAATGACTTGCACCCATCGCGAGAGCCTGAAGGCTGTTTTGTAGCATCGCTTCTTCCTGCAAAGTATGAGGTAAATTGTGCCATTGATTAATTCTACTTAGTCAGATTACTGGCGTTGCCCGCTAAACACGCGAAATACATTAAAAAAGCTTTTCGCGTTTTTCGTGTGTTTCGCGGGCACAAGCTCTAATGTGCCTAAGTAGAATTAAGTGCCAATTCGTTTGACGACCACCACGGTCGCGTCGTCCTCCCATTTGGCGCGGTTGCCAAACGCATAAACCTCTTCAAAAATCAAGTCCAAAATCTCGGACGCGCTCTGGCTTTGATGGCGAACGACCAAAGCTTTGAGCCGGTCGATGCTGAAATTTTCTTCCGTGCTGTTCAGCCGCTCAAAAATGCCGTCGCTGTACATGACCAGCACCGCATTCGGCGCGAGGTGGGCATAAGCCCGTTGCAACGTTATTTCAGGCAAAGCGCCGACAATCATGCCCGTTGCTTTCAGCTCAGTGACCGTATTGCCGCTTACCAGCAGCGGTGGCGGGTGCCCGGCATTGGCGTAAATGAGGTTGCTGTTGCGCTCGATCTCGCCATAAAAAAGCGAAGCAAAGCGGCTGGAGTAGGTGCTGCGATGAATGACGCGGTTCAAATCCGCGAATTTGCGGCGCCTCGGCCGGCAACAAGCTTTGTTGAATCAGGGCCGCCTGCTGCAAGTCGCTTTTGACGGCATCCGAAAAGAGCCGATAATTGAGGGCGGCGCGCACGGCATTGACGCCAAATTCCACTTCTTCGCGCCTCCATACGGAATACAAAAAATTCCTGCCGGTTTGCGCTTTGCCGATCGCCGCGACCAGGGCATCCAGCTTGCGATAAAATGTTTTTGGTTCGATCATTGATATTCCTTAATAGAGCAATAGAGCATGTGCGACAGCCTGCCATTCCACTCACAGCAGCGCTTTTCCAAATGCGCTCACCGTCAACACCGGACACGGCGCCATACGGACCACTTTCTCCGTGACGCTGCCCTGCAGCATATGCGCTAAGCCCGTTAGCCCGTGCGTCGAAATGACGATGAGATCGCTGTTATGACTTCCAGCAAAGTTGACAATAGCATTGGCCGCGCGGCCTTCAAGGACGTAAA
>JBOHQZ010001373.1:0-1718 GCA_050732275.1 bacterium | reverse complement strand
GACGATCCCCGTGATTCTTTATGGTCGATTCCCCAACCCCGATTTGCCGCGAAGGTTTGGCCATCTCGGCGTCGAGCGCTGCATTCACCTCGGCGCGCTTGAGGAATTGTTGCAGGAAATTCCGGCAGTTATTGCACGCCATTCCTTTCAGTCCGATGTCAGAGTTTTTGGAATTAGCCCTGAGAAATGCCCGCCGCGAATCAAAAAGGCTTGCGAACTGATTTTGGAAGCCTTTCGCGAAAACCCCACCGTAGAAGAAATTGCCCGGCGCCTCGGCGTTTCTCCCGGCCATTTGCGCAAGGAATGGCAAAGGCATAGTAACGGGATCATGCTCAAGCAGCTTTTAATTGGCTTGAAACTTCACTATTCAACGTTTCTCATGCAAAATGAAGGGCTAAAATTGAAAGATATCGCACCGTTGGCCGGCTTTGCGAATGAGCACGAATTCTATCGCAGTTTTCATAGCCACGTCGGCATGACCCCCCGCAACTATCGCCGGCTTCACACTTTTAAAGAATTCAAGCAATTTAATGCGTGGAAAGAACACAAAATGCGTGAAAGTGACATTGACAGGTCAAGCGCCCCGGAGTAACTTGAACCAACTCAAAATGAGGCGTCACAAAATCACTACCCAAACCATTGATAAGGAGGTTATTATGAAAATCAATGCGAAAAAGCTTCTCTTCGTGATGCCATTGGTGGCTGGCCTGGCGTTCTTGCCCTGGCCTCCGGTTGAAGCGCCTTCTAACGTCACCCGTGAGGCTTTTCTGCGCCAGCCTTCCGCTTCTCGGTTCGACGATCCGATTCTCCAAAATGCCCAGAAGATGATCGATGAGGGCAGGCAAATTTTTCGCTTTGACACGTTCGGCGACGAGGCCTTCTGGGGCGATGCGCTCAAGCTGCATCAGGCCATCGCCGGTTCCGCGCTTGGAGGCGTGGGGCCAGGCGTGAGTCCAAAAACAGCGTTGGCGGTGGGTCTGAAAGTCGATGTGGCTGCACTTCCCCCGAGCCTGATTCAGGCGCTACAACAAGGTCAAGTCAACCTCGATGATCCGGCCACCACGCTTGCCCTGCTCAAGCTTGAGTCTGTCGTGGGTGTGAAAGGCTTCTTCAGCGGAGAGGCTTTGCAGTCGGTCGGCATTCAGTGCGCGCTCTGTCATTCTACAGTGGACAATTCATTTGCTCCCGGCATCGGCCATCGGCTGGATGGCTGGCCCAATCGCGATCTCAATGTTGGCGCCATCGTCGCGCTTGCACCCGACTTGAAGGTGGTCACGGATCTTCTGGGGGTCGATGCCGCCACGGTACGAACCGTGCTCAACAGTTGGGGTCCTGGAAAATATGACGCTGAGCTTTTCATGGACGGCAAGGCAGTTCGTCCGGATGGAAAATCGGCCGCCAGTCTGCTTCCGGCCGCTTTTGGTCTTGCCGGTGTGAACCTTGGCACCGGTACCGGATGGGGCTCGACCACGTATTGGAACGCATTTGTCGCCAATCTCGAGATGCACGGGAAAGGAGTTTTCTACGATCCCCGTTTGAACGATGCAGCACAATTCCCGGTTGCCGCCAAGGCCGGCTTTGGAAACGTACGGAATGATCCGGATCTCATCACCTCCAAACTTGCCGCTTTACATTTCTATCAGCTCGCCATCCCGTCGCCGAAGCCGCCGGATGGCAGCTTCGACGCGGCGGCCGCCACACGCGGACAAGCTCTCTTC
>JBOHQZ010001372.1:0-1718 GCA_050732275.1 bacterium | reverse complement strand
AAGCCTCTCCGGCGGCAACCAGCAGAAGGTCGTGGTCGGCAAGGCGTTGATGACGCAACCGCGCGTAATTTTCCTCGACGAGCCGACGCGCGGCATCGACGTCGGCGCCAAAGTGGAAGTATACGAGATCATCAACAAACTCACCGCGCAAGGCAAAGCCGTCGTGCTGGTTTCGAGCGAGCTGCCCGAGTTGATGGGCATGAGCGATCGTATGATCATTCTCAGCAACGGCCGAATTGGCGGTACGTTTACCCGCGAAGAGGCGACGCAGGAAGCGATATTGACTGCGGCAATGGCGTTTAGTTAATGCAGGAACACTTTTATTCGTTGCAACAATATACCAGTCAAGGGTTAAAATGTAACAGAACAATTTCATTGCGAGTCTCGCGCTTTTTAGCGGAACGAAGCAATCCGCTGGCTTTAAAAAGATTGCTTCGCTGAGAAACGCTCGCAACGACTTTGCAAACTAATCCGAAACGAGTATATTCAAACGGAGTGAGGAGGAAACCATCAATACCAAAATTTCTCTGCGCAATTTTTCCATTGGCATTGCGCTCGTTTTGATCTGGGCGTTTTTTGCCGTGGCCTCGGACAAGTTTATCAGTCCGCGCAACCTGTCGCTGCTGTCGATCGAACTGGCCGTCACGGCAACGCTGGCGTTGGGAATGCTGCTCGTGCTCTTGCCGGGCATGATCGATCTCTCGGTCGGCAGCGGCGTCGGTCTCATCGGCGGTATCGCCAGCGTGCTGGTTTTTCATCACCAAGTTCCCTCGCCGATTGCCATGTTAGCCGGCCTCGTTTTCGGCCTCGTGGTCTGGTCGTTGATGGGCCGCCTCATCATCGGTCAGCGCATTCCTGCCTTCATCATCACCCTCGGCGGTCTGCTCGTCTTTAAAGGCGCGTTCTGGCTGGTCATTCAAAATTCCACCGTTCCGGTCACCTCGGGCAACACGGCCAATCTTTACTCACTGCTCACCACTTATTATTTTCCTTCGTGGAGCGGCTATCTGCTCGCGCTGCTGGTAGGCATCGCGTTAGTGATGTCAAGGCTGCGCTCGCGGCGACAGCGTCAAGCGCACGGCTTCGAAGTTGAAGATGGCGAAGTGGCTTTTTTCAAATTGTTTATCAGTCTGCAAGCGCTGTTGCTGGTGGTGATTCTCATGAACCAGTTTCGCGGCATCCCGCTCGCGTTGGTTATTCTCGGTGTGTTGGCGTGGCTGGTTTACATGGTCACGCAACACACGCCATTTGGCCGTTATCTCTACGCCATCGGCGATAATGAGGATGCCGCCGTGTTATCGGGCATCCCCGTGAAAAAGGTGATCATCGTTGCATATACTTTGCTCGGCGCGATTGTGGCTTTGACCGGCTTTATGCAAACCGCGTATGCCGGCGCTTCCACCACCACGGTCGGCGATTTGATGGAGCTCGATGCCATTGCCGCGTGTGTGATCGGCGGCACGAGCTTGCGGGGCGGACGCGGCACCGTGCTCGGCGTTTTATTTGGCGCGCTGATTATGACGAGCTTGCTCAACGGCATGACGCTGCTAGCGGTATCGCCGGAGATGAAGTTCATGACGCGCGGCGTTGTTCTGGTGCTGGCAGTGTGGATGGATGTGGCGCTGGCGCGGAAGGCAAAGTAGTTTTATTTAAATTTCCTCAATTGGCCAACGGATGAAAAAACGACCAACGGATAAAAACTGATGAGAACTACATTT
>JBOHQZ010001371.1:0-1719 GCA_050732275.1 bacterium | reverse complement strand
GCTGAAGCCTACGGCCGTAGGCTTGCCACTCTGCGGCTACTTATTTCATCAAAACTGCTTTGCGCGTTTGTGAAAATTTGCCCGCCGTGAGTTTGTAAAAATAGAGGCCAGTGGTTGTCTCTCGCGGCGTAAACGTCACGGCGTGATTTCCCGCTGCGAGATTTCCATCCACCAACGTCGCCACTTCGCGGCCATTCACATCGAACACTCTCAGCGTCACATGACTGTTCACCGGCAACTGAAAACTGATCACTGTTGACGGGTTAAATGGGTTCGGAAAATTTTGCGACAGCGCAAAATCTTCGGGCCGGCTGGTCTCCTCATCGCGGCTTTCAACCCGCGTCGTGCCGCGCAAGATGGAATTAAAAAAGCGCAGCGTCTTGCGATTGTAGTCGCTGTAAAACGCATGATCGGCATACATCACGTCGACCTGACTGAACACAAAAAGGCGCTGCGTCTCGTTCAGCGAAATGAACACCGGGAATTGCGCCGGCATGGAAGTAACCCTCGCAATGAGGGAAAAGGCGTTGAGGTGAAAATAATCGTTCGCATCCAACACGCCGTTGGCGCGAAATTCGTTGAACAACGCCCGCGAAGTGGGCAGTGAAATGACGCCGGAGCGGCCGAAGCGGTCGGGATAGCAGGGCGAGCGATCGAGCAGAAAATAGCGCGCCGCAATGCCCCGGCTCGCCAACGTGTTGTAGTTGGCCAGCGCCTGCGCATTGCCCGCCGGGCCGACCTCCTCGTGCGAATCATATTTGGCCATGCACCATTGCGCCGGCGTGACGCCAATACGAAAGAGCGTATTATTCCCGGCCCCGCAATAGCCCGCGACGCCGTTGTACTTCAAAAACGTCGCCATCGTGAACGAGAAGACCGCGCCGTTCGATATGCCGGCGGCAAAGCGCGGCGTCGAACGTGCCATTCGGCCGCGCGCGACAAACGTGTCGGTGAGCGCGATGATGTTGGCAAAATCGACGTTGGCCGCCGAATCCAGCGGACTGCTGGACCAGCGCAGTTTGCCGTCGCCGTTGAGATCGGTGTTCAGCGTAATCTCTTCTGCTTCGGTAAAAATCACGGCAAAGGAATCGGCAACGGCGTCTTTGGTGAATTGATAGTTTTCATAAAAGTCGAGCCAGTATTCCGCCTTGCCGCCGGTGCCGTGTGCAAGAAAGATCACGCCTTTGTATCGGGGCGGGAAATAGTAATACACGTTTTTCCGATTGTTGACCGCCTTGATCCTTTCATATTGAATGGCGAAGGGCGCTATCGTGCGAAAGTTGGCGGTGAGCGTGACGTTGCGCGCCGGCATCACGAGCGTCGTATGCCATTCTTCCACGTCGGCCACCGTCGCGATATCGCCGTTCCATTGCGCAAAGACTGCGTCCTCGGGAATGGCCTCGCACCAAACATGAACCGTGTCGCCCGCAGTATAGTTGCCGCCGTCGTAGCCATTGGTCACAGCAAGGTTGAACGTCTGCGCATGGCCGGTGATGGCCAATAACGACGCGCTGAGAAGAAAGAGACCCTTCTTCATAGAATCTCCGTCGTGAATGTAGCGCCCCGTTGTTGCGGGGCAGGGTTGACTTGCGAAAAAGTTTCTTGTAATACTGCACGCACCTGCAGACTGCGCTACAACTTATTGCAGCAAAATCATTTTCCGTGTTGAGCGAAATTCGCCGATGCTGAGCTCATAGAAATAACCGCCGCTCGCCATTT
>JBOHQZ010001370.1:0-1721 GCA_050732275.1 bacterium | reverse complement strand
ACGGCTCAGCGTCAGCATATTTGCCTTGTGCCTTAAGCACTCCAGCAAGATTGCCATAACTTACCCCCGTAGCCGGATGCTCCAGCCCCAATTGTTTTTCCCGAATTTTCAAGCTACGGCGAAAAAGTGGCTCGGCGTCGGCAGACTTGCCTTGCGACTCCAGCAATGCCGCCAGGTTGTTCAAACTGGTCGCGACAGCGGGATGCTCCGGCCCCAATTGCTTTTCCCGAATTTCCAAGCTGCGGCGATAAAGCGACTCGGCCTCGGCATAATTCGCGCGTGCCTGAAAATATAATCCAACCTGATTGCATAAAAACGCAACAGCATCCGGCATAATTTCGGCTTCACTCAACAACAACGCATGCGCTAACAACCGGCCGCAGATCGGCCACGTGCGCACGTCATCGCTATCAAATGGAAACACTTCTGCCACCAGTCGCACGGCCGTTTCTTGCCAATGCGCGCGTTCGGCTTCCGGCAAACGATCTTGAATCACCTGCTGCACCAAACGATGCAACGACAAGAATTGGCCTTTTACTTCCAATAAGGATTGGCCTTTTACTTCCAATAAAGAATAGCGCCGCAATACAGCCACGGCGGCATCGCTTTCCAATGGATCGGCCAGCGCCGAAGTCTTGAGCTGTTTTACATGGCTGAGAGCGGGTTGGAGTAAATCCCACGGAATTTCCTCCGGCGCCAGAAACGCGCCGAGATGGAGCAAATCAGTCGCGGCGGTGCATTGCCGTTGCACGGCTTGAAAAGACAATTCCCATGTGGTGGCAACGGTATAGCGGTAATCAACATCCGGCTTGCTGCGGCCCAACAATTTCTGGCGGTGTTGCTGGTAGAGCGCAAGATAATCCGCCAGCGGCTTGCCGGTTTCTTCGATATAGGCGGCAGCTTGCGTAAGCGCCAACGGCAAATGGCCCAAAGCCTCAGCCAATTTTGCCGCAGCGTCGCGGTCGGTTTTGCCGGAGCGCTTGCAGAGAAAGTCAATAGCTTCTTCCGGCGCGAAAGTCGATACCGCAAAAGGCTGGGCGAGGCAGCGCCAGTTGGGATTGCGCGAGGTGATCAACACGTGTCCGGTGGTCGCCTGCGGCAGATAGTCGTGCAGTGCCTCCACTTCAGGCGCATTGTCAAACACCAACAGCCAGCCGTCATGATGATTGAGCCAATGGTGCACCGCAGCGATCGCGAGATTTTGGTCGGCCGCCTCTTTTTCCGGCAAAGCGAGCGGTTGCGCCAACGCGGCATAATCCGCGGCCAGCGTGGCCGGAGATTCGGCCGCCAGCCACCACACGGCCTCGTACTCGTGGCTAAAGCGATAGGCATATTCCACCGCCAGTTGCGTTTTGCCCACACCACCGAGTCCGTGAATCGCCTGCGTGAGCGCGGCGGCTTTTTCCGCAGTGAGCGTGTTGCGCAAATCATGCAGGAGTTGCTCGCGTCCGGTGAAGTGGGGATTGCGGTGATGCGGGACATTCCAAATGGGCGGCAACGCGGCAGCCCATTTCTGCCGAAGCATACGCACCAACTCTCCTGCCGGCTCGTCTGGTGCAGCGCTTGTTAATTGCTGAGCGAGTTCTATGTCACCCCGCAACTTCGATATGCCCAACTCTTCATTGCGAAAATCGACATAAAGCAAACTTGCCAAAAGCGCGGGCAAGGCGGTTTCATCCAAGCAGCAAGGTATAATAGTTTTTTGCAGAGAGAGGGCGCTT
>JBOHQZ010001369.1:0-1721 GCA_050732275.1 bacterium | reverse complement strand
ACCCCGGCCCGCAAGCCAACGGCAATGGCTTCAAAATGGGCGGCGGCGACAACAGCAACAGCGAGCTGTTGATGCATCACGTCATTCTTAAAAACTGTCTGGCATTCGGCAACAAAGTGAAAGGCTTCGATCAAAACAACAACGTCGGCTCCATGACCTTGTTGAATTGCACCGGTTATAACAACAGAGAAGCCAATTATCGTATCCAGAGAACGTTGAATCCCGGACAAACCCTGACGATAAAAAACTGTGTTTCTTTCACTGGCGCCGTCCAATTGGGAAGTTTTGCAATTCAGGAAAAGAACGGTTGGATGCCCCCTTTTGTAGTAACGGCAGAGGATTTTCTGAGTCTTGACCCCGCGCTGGCAGCAGCGCCAAGACAAGCGGACGGCGGCTTGCCGAAAATTGATTTTATGCACCTTTCGTCAGTCAGTGATCTGATCGATGCCGGTGTCAATCTCGGCATACCGTTCAACGGCGAGGCGCCTGATCTCGGCGCTTTTGAAAGTGATTTTGTTACCGCCGTCGAAACAGAAGAATTTGCTCCTGCCGAATTCCGGTTGTATCAGAATTATCCGAATCCATTTAATCCGGAAACAGCGATTAAATTCAAGCTGCCTAAATCGAGTTTTGCCACGCTACGGATATATAATCTTTCCGGCCAAGAAATAGCAACGTTGATTAGTGGCTTTAAAACAGCGGGAGAACATGAAGTAAAATGGCAAACTCATGGCTTGCCAAGCGGAGTATATTTTTACAGGTTGCAGGCGGGCGTTTTTTCTGAAACAAGGAAGCTATTCCTGCAAAAATAGGATCAAATGAAAAATATTAGCGCTGATTCGCGGTTTAAAAATGTTTGCTGAAAAAGCACAAATTTCACTTTAGAATCTAATGGCATGCTGAACTCGTCGAATTTTGTTGCGTCGTTGTGTATCGTCTCTGTAGCGGCGGTTGCCGGAGAGCGGGCTGATATCGTTGTTGCCAAAGACGACAGCGGCGATTTCACCACGATTCAAGCAGCCATCAATGCCGTTTCGAAAAACAACGATGCGCTCAAAATCATTCTGATCAAAAACGGCGTTTACATCGAAAAGCTGATGATCAAAGCGAACTTCATCGCACTGGTCGGCGAAGATCGCGATAGCACAAGAATTCAATTCTATCAGCCTTACAGCTTTGATTCGACGTACGCCGACGGCCGCGCCGTGATCAATATTTTTGCCAATGACATCACACTCGCGAATTTGACTGCTGAAAACACGCAGCCGGAGGTCAATATTCACGGCTTCACCGTACACGGCGACAGTTGCACGAGAATCATTATCATTAATTGCAACATCCTGAGCAACGGCGGCGACACGCTGGCGTTGTGGAGTCGCGAAAACGGCATGTACTATCACAACACGCTCTTTCTCAAAGGCGCGGTTGATTTTCTCTGCCCACGAGGATGGTGCTACGCCGAGAATATTGAATTTTTCTGCACGCGCACAACCACGCCGCTCTGGCACGACGGCTCGAAGAACCAAGATCAAAAACTGGTGGTGAAAAATGCCACCTTCGATGGCGCGACGGAATTTCGATTGGCGCGCAACCATCTCGACGGCGCATTTTATTTGTTGAATTGCACGTTCTCGGAAAAGCTGATCGATCAACCTTTCTACCGTCCCGAGAGCAGCCCGGCGCCGTACAAATGGGGCCGCCGCGATTATTTTTACAACTGC
>JBOHQZ010001368.1:0-1722 GCA_050732275.1 bacterium | reverse complement strand
CGGATTCTTCGGCATATTCAATTTGACCGACAATACCATCGCGCTGACTTTTGCCTCGGCGTTGTTAGTCGGCGTCATCGCCGCCGCCTTCCCAACCTGGCGTGCCGTGCGCATGCGCATCGCCGATGGATTGCATCGGGTCGCGTAACAAAATGGATTAGTGGAGTTTTGGAATTATGGATCACTGGAGTAATGGATTCTTGGATCAATGGATTATTGGGTTTCCCCAAAATTCCAATAATCCAAAACTCCAACAATCCAGTGATACAACGATCCAATTTCTAAGTGAAAGATATATGCTATGAAAATCCCCCTCAGTTATAGCTTTCGCAATCTCTGGACGCGAAGGTTGACCACCGGCCTCACGGTGTTGGGCATCGCGCTCGTGGTGTTCGTTTTTGCCGCCACGCTGATGCTCTCCAACGGGCTGCGCGAGACTTTGGTTGCCACCGGCACGGATGAAAACGTCATCGTCATTCGCAAGTCTGCGCTTTCGGAAGGGCAAAGCTTTGTCACCCGCGAGCAAGCGAACATCGTCAAAACACAGCCCGAAGTCGTGACCACGAACGACGGCACGCCGATGGTCACCAACGACGTGGTGGTGTTGATCAACGTGCCCAAACGCGGCGACGGCGGCCTGACGAATCTGGTCGTCCGCGGCGTGTCCAGCCAGGCGTTGGAAATTCGCAAACACCAAGTCACGCTCATTGACGGACGCATGTATCAAGCCGGCCTGCAGGAAGTCATCATCGGGAAAGCCGTATATGAACGCTTTCAAGGCTTCGACCTCGGCGGCACGTTTCGCATGGCCGGCACGGTTTGGACGATCATGGGCATTTTCGACGGCCACGGCACTGGCTTCGATTCCGAAGTTTGGGGCGACGTGGACATCATGCTGCCGGCGATTCGCCGGCCGAGTTTTTCTTCCGTCACCGTGCGCTTGAAAGATACCACTGCGTTTGCAGGGTTAAAAGCCAGGCTGGAACACGATCCGCGCATGACGGTGGACCTCAAACGTGAAAAGCAATACTATGACGAGCAATCCCAAGGCACCTCCGCCTTCATCACGTTCATCGGCGCGACCGTCACGTTTATCTTCAGCTTCGGCGCGATGATCGGCGCGATGATCACGATGTACGCCGCGGTTTCCAATCGCACGCAAGAGATCGGCACGTTGCGCTCGCTGGGTTTTCGCCGGCGCAGCGTGCTCGCAGCATTTTTGCTCGAAGCCTTGCTGCTCGCGCTCATCGGCGGCGCCCTCGGCGTCATCGCTTCTTCCGCGCTCCAATCCATCACCATTTCCACGACGAATTGGACTTCGTTTTCCGAACTCGCTTTCGATTTTCGCCTTTCGATGGGGATTGTGGTGGCAGCTTTGATCTTCGCGCTCGTTATGGGCGTGGTCGGCGGGTTCCTGCCGGCGGTGCGCGCTTCGCGGTTAAAAATTGTGGAAGCGTTGCGGACGGAATAATTTTAAAAGTAGCAGTTGCAATTGCAATCGCGGTAAAATAAACGTGCAACTGCTGCTGCCGGTGCATCTGAAAGGAGGGAGCTATGGAACCCAGCATCATTTTTTTGAATTTCATTTATGCCGTTCTCGGCGGCATTATTACGATTTTTTTCATGTACATGGGTTACAAAATTATCGACCACTTGACGAAGTTTGACACTTCCGCAGAATTGGCAAAAGGCAATCAAGCCGTCGGCGCCATGGTGCAGGGC
>JBOHQZ010001367.1:0-1722 GCA_050732275.1 bacterium | reverse complement strand
TTTGCCGTCATTGTATCCGGCGGGCAAATAAATTTTCAGCACGCCGCTGCTGTCCGTAAGGGTGCTGGTGAAAGCCGGGGAATCGATTTGACCGGGGGTCGAGCCGGCATGCGGTTGCGCATGTTTTGCCGCCGCCCATTTCGGCATGGCGAGCACCGATGATTCTCCAAACAAAGTCAGGCGTGAGCTTGGATTGGGGTTGAGCGGATCGAGAACGCGCTCCTGAAAATCTTTTGTGAATCGGTAAGCCACCCGGGCGTCCGGTTCCAGATAGGCGGAGAAATAAAACAGATCGCTGTCGGCGAGGCGAGGCATCGGCTGCTCCACCCGGTATCCGGTGACGTCGCTGACCAGGGCTACGTCGGTGGCCGGGCCGCGATACACGAAATGAACCATGTTGTCGCCCTCGATAATCGGCAGGCGTTTTTGCGATGACATGAAATCATCGATCAACGCTTTCTTGTCGCCGGAGTTTTCGACGGCGGATACAAATTGCGCAAACTTCGAAGCCGGAATGATGCCGGCGCTTTTTTCTTTCACGCTTGCCGTTTTTTCGTCTGCCGGGACGATTTCAACACAGGCCATCTCCGCGTGGCTGCGCAAATAGATTCTACCTCTCGCAAAACCGGGCGTGGTCCAAACCAGATTCTCGAAGAGCTTCAGACTGGCCATCTCGTGATAGCCTGTTGCGGAGGCCGGCGCCAGGCTCAGGGTTCCATCTTTGGTGATGATGACGAGATGCCCATCGAGCAGCAGCGGAAAGCCGTCGCCCGGCACCAGCGATTTCCACACGCTCTCACCGGTATTGGCGTCGAGGCAATTCAGAAAGCGGCCATTGTAGCCATAGATGTAGCCCTCGTGATAAGGTGCCTCTGATGTTTTTGCTTTTCCAAATTTCGTGCGGCGCCCAGGTTTTGCCCGCCGCGCGCAGTTCCACCAGCGCGCAGCCGTCAAAGCGATTCTTCAAAAAAATACGGTTCTCGCCGATGATCAAAGGAACCATGCTGCCGCTGCCAATGTCGAAAGCGTCGCCGCCATGCGCGTATTGCCAGAGCAACCGGCCCTGCCGGGGATCGAGGCTGACGAGCTGACGATTGCCGGCGCACAAAACTTGATCCCGGCGATTCAGCGAAAGCAGAACGGGAGATTGATAATCGATCGTGTCAACGCCTGCCGTCCACAACGGCCGGCCGGTATTTTTGTCAAAGCCGGTAACCGCGTTCTTTTTCTGTCCGCCGATTTCAACGATGAGGACGTCGCCGTAGATAATCGGCGAGGTGGAAAAGCCATAGAACGGTGTGAGCGCGGCATGGTCGTTTGGCAAATGCGTGAGCCAGAGTTTTTGTCCGGTCCTGCCCTGCAATGCCAGCAACTGGCCGCGCGGCCCTAAAGCATAAACGCGGTCCCCGGCAATGACGGGTGTGGAGATCGGCCCGTTTTGTGAGCCGAAGCGGCCCAAAAAAGTCGTGTCGATTTGGAAGCGCCAAAGCTCCCGGCCATTCTCCGGATCGAAAGCGGCGACGAAATCGAAGGCGCTATCTGAAAACATGGTGACGCCGAGATCGTCGAGAATGGAGATACCGGAGTATCCCGAGCCTAGCGCGAGTTTCCGAGTTATAAAAAACGCCACCTCGCAAGGTGCTGCTAAATATAAACTAATCGAGCCCAGCTTTGTAGGGCCTAACTTTTCGCCTCCGGCGCGGCGCGGCTCAATTCCAACGC
>JBOHQZ010001366.1:0-1724 GCA_050732275.1 bacterium | reverse complement strand
AAGTCCGAAGTCGTTTGGCCGTTTGTCCGAAACTTTTTCATTTTAACGAGATGAACGGTAGAGGCGAAGCAATTGTCCAGATAGAATCGCATGCGTTTCAACGGCTTTGTGAATCCGTTGCGCCAGCGCTACATAGTCAGAATCGATAGTACATGCAATGATACCAGAGTGATTCTTTCCTAAGCTCTTCGACTACTGGTAACGGGAAATGCTCATCCGAATATAATCGCGCCATTTACGCCTCGTCGTTCTGGCGGATTTGCTGCTCAATCTCTTCCTGATGGGCTTGGAAATAAGCCCACGCATTGGCAAGGTCTTCAGCTCGCAGTGTTGGATACCAACGCAACAACTCTGCTTCACTCACTCCTAATCGCCGGGCTTGCACCAAACCCCAAACTGGAATCCGTGTGCGGACAATGCGAGGCGCCCCCCCGCATACACCAGGGGTGCTCTCAATTCCAGGGAAACTTTCGTCCAGGTCACGCACTTGCTCTTGATATTGGGGCTGCATATGATTGTGCTCCCAAATAATAATGTGACTTCCAATTGCAGCAGAAAATTTTCCACACCGGCGCGTTGTTAAAAATTCCGTATGAATTTAGCCAAGCGCGCTCGGAGTGCCCCGCTTTCAGCGGGGCAATGCTGAAGCATTGCACTCCGGTTCAGATCGCTAAACGCATGCGGAATTCCTTGGCAAGCTCAAGCGGTAACGCGCTCGCGCGCTGTTTTGGCGGCGGGCGTTGTGGTTTTTCTGCCCGTCCGCTCGCGCGCGTCCGGCAACAGTGTGATGAGCGTGCCGATCGTCAAAACCATGCCGCCGATCCACAACCAATTTATCAGCGGATTCAAATAGACGTGAAACGTCGCCGCGTTGGTTTGAGGTTGGTACTCGCCGAGCACGACGTACAAATCCTCGCGCAGGTTCGAGAACAGCGCCACTTCGGTGGTTGGCTGCTGCTGCACGATATAAAAATGCTTCTGTGGATAAATGGTGTCGAGTATTTTGCCATCACGCTTGACAACCATGCTGGACTCGGTCACGACTTTGTTGGGATCTTCGAATTGCTTGGTATCTTGATAAACCAGCTCGTAATTGCGCAGTTTCAAGGCTTCGCCGGGCATAAGCTGTTTCTCAGCTTCTTCTGTGAAGGCTTTGCCGGTGACGCCCAAAAAGATGAGCACCATGCCGAAGTGAACGACGTAGCCGCCGTAGCGCCGCTTGTTTTTCATTAACAACGCCCAAAGCGCTGCCGGATAAGACTCGCCGTTGGTGTGCCCGCGGGCAACAGCGCCGCGATGAAACTCGGTGACAATGGTGACTGTGACGAACACGCAAAGCGCAAGAGACATGAGCGCATAGAAGTGGCGCACACCAAAGATGAACAGAATCACGAGCGTCGCCAATGCACCCAGAGTGGGAAGCATGAACATCTTTTTCAAATGCGCCGCCGAGCTTTTGCGCCACGCCACTAACGGCCCGATGCCGGTGAGCAAAAGCAGCAGCAGGGAAATCGGCACCAGCACGGCGTTGAACCACGGCGCGCCGACGGTGATTTTGATGCCGCGCACGGCTTCGGAGACGACCGGGAACAGCGTGCCCCAAAACACCGCGAAGCAGGCGCCGAGAAATACCACATTGTTGAGGAGAAATGCCGATTCACGCGACACGACCGAATCCATGCGCACCTCGCTTTTCAGCAAGTGCAGGCGCAAGCCCAATATCG
>JBOHQZ010001365.1:0-1725 GCA_050732275.1 bacterium | reverse complement strand
CATGAATTCAGCGAAGGCGTGTGCACCTTACATCGCCCCCTTGAAATACAACTGGCTTACTTCTTTTTACGATCCGCTGCTCCGATGGACGCTGCGCGAAGAAACATTCAAACGCCAGCTCGTGAAGCAGGCCAATATCGCGCCCGGCCATCGCGTGCTCGATCTGGGCTGCGGCACGGCGACGCTCACACTGCTCATCAAACAACTTCACCCGCAGGCGATGGTGTTTGGCCTCGATGGCGATGCGAAAGCGCTTGCCATTGCGCGAAGCAAAATTGCCAAAGCCGGTATGGAAATCACGCTCGTGCAAGGCCTTTCCGACGCCATGGATTTTCCCGACGCTTCGTTTGACCGCGTGCTTTCGAGCTTGGTGTTTCATCATCTCACTTCCGAAAAAAAACGCCGCACGCTGGCGGAAATTTTTCGTGTACTCAAGCCCGGCGGCGCATTACACGTGGCGGATTGGGGCAAAGCGCAGAATGCGGTCATGCGCGGCGCTTTCTTTCTGGTGCAAATGCTGGATGGCTTTGCCACGACAACTGAAAATGTGCGAGGCAAGCTGCCGGATTATTTTCGCGCATCGGGATTTGCCAACGTGAAAGAGACGAAGCGCTACATGACGGTTTATGGCACGCTGTCGCTTTATGCCGCCTCGCGTGTTGGTTAAGCCAAGACCAAAATTCTTTTAACGAAATAACGAGATGCACAAATGCCACAATGCTGCTTAGTACCACATATAGGTGATCCTCCGACCTGCCCGATGAACGGCCAGATCACCAAACCTGTGGGTCGGAAGACGGTCGAGAGTCTGATCAAGTTGGAGTTCATGAAAACTTTGACACCGCAGCCATACTATTTCTGCGATGCGCCCAACTGCGACACCGTCTACGTATCCACTTTGGGCGATCACCTTATCACGAAAGATATGCTCACGGTGCGAGTTGGGATCAAGGAAACCGAAGACCCGATCCCGCTGTGTTATTGCTTCGGCTATGACCGCAAGGCCGTGCGCGATGACATACGTCTCAAGGCCGATACCGATATCCAAAAGATCATCACGCAAAGAGTGAAGGCAGGAGAATGTCGCTGTGAAGAAACCAATCCCAGCGGAGGTTGCTGCTTGGGAGAAGTGGCGAGGGCCATCAAGCAAGCCCGCGCGATGAAGGAGTAGGAGACTAATCAACGTTGAAAAAGACATGGTGATAAACCTGATGACCTGTTAGGTTATCGCGGGAGGACACGAACCCATTACAAGGAGTAACGATCATGAGAAGCACAAATTATTTTCTGAATTTTTTGCTCTCCTCAGCTTTGTTGAGCAGTGGCGCATTATTGGCGCAAGAGCCCAAAGCCGGCCATTCGCACGCCAAGGCGGAAACTCACGGCGGCGAAGCGGCCATGACCAAAGCGCACCATTTCGAAGTCGTCTGGATGCCTGACCATGTCATGGTTTATCTCTACGACATGAACCAAAAGCCGCTCTCGGCCAAAGGCGTTAGCGGCGAGGTTGTTTTCAAATTCAAAGACGGCAAAGAGCAGAAAGCGACGCTCACCTTGATGGAAGCCGGCAAGATGATGGAAGAGCATCCGAGCGAAAAACCCGCCGAGCATCCTGCCGAAAAAACCGAACATCCAAGTGAGAAAAAAGCGGAGCATCCCGCTGAGAAAGCCGGGCATCCCGCCGAAAAGCACGACATGGCGCATGGCAAGATGTCTGAAAAAGAG
>JBOHQZ010001364.1:0-1726 GCA_050732275.1 bacterium | reverse complement strand
TTCGGTGCGGGTTATGCTGAAGTAAGACGTGAGGCGTAAAAGTAATAATTGAAACGTAAATTTCGGGACTTGCGTTTCTCTTTTGAATTTCTTAATATGCCAGTGGTGGACGACAAAAAAATAATTTTCTGCAACAGCGGCCCACAAGGCTACGCCCGTAGGGGGCCGAGACTACTTCATTGCCATGAAATTAGACGACGTCATCAAACATTGCCGAGCGCTCGAACACACTACTGAGGATGTCAAGTGGGAATCGGTTTTGGCTTTCTCAATTGGCAAGAAAATGTATTGCTGCATTTCGTTGGATGAAAGCTTCGGTGTATCTTTTAAATGTGCGCCAGGTGATTTTCTGGCTTTGACTGACGGACGAACCGGCATCATTCCGGCGCCGTATTTAGCCAAACATCAGTGGGTCAAGATAACGAGGGCCAATGCCTTGCCGAAAAAGGAACTGTTGCGGCTGATAACCGAATCACAGCGAATCGTTTATAGCGGCTTGCCAAAGAAAATACGGCAAAGCATACCTTTTTAAAAAACACATGCGCCTTGAATTGCATTACGGCAGAGGGCTGTTGCCTCTGGAAATTCCCGAAGTCAACATTCTCGCTTATCGCCAGCCGAACTTGGGGCCGCCGGCTTCCAATGCCGGCAATCAAAAATTTCTACTCGACGCGATCAATGAATTTGGCATTCTGCGCCTTTCGCCGATTTTCGCGGGCCGCCAGGTTGGCGTGATTATCGAAGACGTCACACGCGCCATGCCACACGCCGAGCTGCTCGCGGTGATGCTGCCGTTTCTGCGCGGGGCGCGTTTCGTGCAATTTTTGGTTGCCAACAGCAGTGAGAATTCGGACACCGCTGACAACCAAAGCCTCGCCAACGCTATCCACACGATGATCGAGGATTTCGATTTTCCTGAGTACGAGATTCACACCAACGATTTCGAACGGGACGAGTTTATCGAAGTTGGCGTGACCACACGTGGCACGCCGGTGCGGGTAAATGAGCGCTCTGCGCGGTGTGATACTTTTTTGGTGATCTCAAGTATGTTGCCGCACGACTGCGCCGGTTACTCCAGCCCGCTGCAAAATTTTCTCCCCGGCATTTGCAGTATGGAGACGATGACACGCCATTACAACCTGGCGCTAAATGAACGCTCGACTTTCGGCTTGCATCCCTGGCATCCCGATCCCCAGCGTCGCCATACTCCGTTGGGAGAAGATATGTGGGAAGGCGTGCAGATGCTTTTGCGTCGCCGGCCGGTTCTGGCATTTGCTGTCATTTCATATCAAAATAAACTGCAATGGGCGAAAATAGGTGCATTGATCGAAACCACGACGGCTGGCATCAAAAAAGTCGATGAACTGTTCAGCTTCACCTTGCCCAAAGCAGATTTCATGATCGTCTCGCCCGGCGGCTATCCCGAGGATGAGAATTTATTCGCCGCGCAACGTGCGCTGGAAATGACGAAGAACGCAATCAACGCCGGCGGCGAGGTGCTCTTGCTTGCGCATTGTGAAAACGGTGTCGGCCCGCAGAAAACGATGGCGCATTTTTATGATTTGCTGATTAGGCCACTTCCCGAAGTTTTAAAGAGCATTGGAAATGCCTATACGTTGTATTCACACAAAGCTTACAAATTCGCGCAGATGATTCAGCAGTTGCAGGCCATTCACGTGCATTCGAGCCTGGCCGATGCAGCCATCGCGCGCATTCATCTGACGCC
>JBOHQZ010001363.1:0-1728 GCA_050732275.1 bacterium | reverse complement strand
ATCGATGAGCACGTTGCGGGCGTGCAATTCCGCCAGCGTTTCGTCGATATATTTGACGGTTACGCCGACGCTGAAACGATCGGTCATTTTTCTGGCAAATGTCAAGCCTGCGGCAATATCGCCGAACGCAACGAACCTGCCGGTGCCGAAGGGCTGAAATTCCGTGGTTTCTTCAAGATCGTCGGTGTGCAAAGACGTGACGCTGGCGCCGATGGCATTGACACCGCCAAAACGATGGACGTAACCGAAAAACTCGTGTTGAACGTCTACCGGCCAATTCACATGGGCGAAGATGATCTCGTTCTTTTGCATCTGTGCGATACCGGCGGGATTCCAGTATAAAGCGGAGGCGTCATTGGCGACCGCGACGAACGATTCTCCCATGCCGACGGCGCGCCCGCCCACGCCAATTTTTAAAAATTGCGCCATGGCGGTGCCGGCTCTTTGGTTGCCCAAAATGGGAATAAGCTGGGCGCGACAAATTTGGCTTCCGGTAAGAAGCGCAAAAATGGCGGTGAGCAAAATGTTTTTAACTTTCATTTTTAAAAAGAATATTCGTGATATCACAAACGTTGTTTCTCAATCGTCCCTTCGGGACTCGTGAGGAATTTGTGGTTTTATTTTCCCACCAATAAATTGGCGGGCTATTTTCATTTGTCCCTTTGGGACACCTCTGCTTAACTTGCTGACATTGAGCATCCAGCATCCAGTTAAAACCTCACCGACAATCCCACTCGCACGTTGCGCTGCGTCAAAAACCTCGCGGGATTGAACGGAAACGGGTCCAACGGCGCTTGCGTATCCGGATAGAACGGATCATTCCAGCTCGTGGGCGTCGGATCTCCCAGATCATAAGCGCGGCCGGTGATGGGATTGATGATCTGGGAATTTTTGCGGTCCAATAAGTTCACCACCTCGAGCATGAACGTGTAATCGAGGCCGATGAGCTTGAAATATTTTTCAAAGCTCAAATCGAGCCAGAACCAGGTAGCGCCCAGTTTGCCATAAGGATCATCCGGCTCGCCATTTTGATCCAGATCATCGTCGTACTCGGGCCGCCCATCCAACAGCGTGGTACCGGTAAAAGATTGGGGCGTATAGCGCCGGCCAGCTTGAGCAAAAGCCCTGACGTTCAGGTTCCAATCATCAGGAATTTTAACGCCGAAAAAACGCGGGCCTTTGCCTTTTTTGACGTGCAAATTTGCTACGGCGCTGGCTTGCCACGGTCGATCCCAGATGAGAAAATCTTCTGTGATAGGTTTTTCATTCAGCGTGCCCCGGGCCACTAAAAAAGCATCATCAGGGGAAGAGCTTTTGCCGGTGGCGAGGGAATAGGTGCCGCTGATCGAGCCGGTCAAAAAACTGCCGGCGCGTTTACGATATTCCACTTCGATGCCGCGAGAGCGGGAGTAATCCAAATTCAAATAAGTGGTAAAGGTTCTTCCCGACAGGCGGCCGGAGCCGCTGAAATTCACGGTGGTGACGTAATCGAAAATATCTTTGTAATAAGCGGTAATGGTGAAGACGTCATTTTCCGTAAATTTGTGGCGCAAACCCATTTCGTAGGCGACGGTGGTTTCATAATCCAAATTGGGATTGCCGAATTTTTGAAAAGTGGACTTGGCGCTGTTTTCACCGAGCTTCGCATAAACGAATTGCGGCTTGGGGCGCTTGGAAAAATGGCCGTAGGAGAAAAACAGCATTTGGTTGTCCGAGATGGGGTGGGAG
>JBOHQZ010001362.1:0-1730 GCA_050732275.1 bacterium | reverse complement strand
GCACACCACAGGCTTTGCCGAAGTCGCGGCGCACATGCGGGAGTGGACGCCGTCGCGCACCGCCGAAGTCACCGGCATCGCTGAGAAACTCATTCACCAGGCGGCGGAATGGTGGGGCGCGGCGAAGACGAGTTTTCTGATGCACGCGCGCGGCATCGAGCATCACAGCCACGGCGTGCAAAATGTTTTGGGCGCGATCAATATCGTGCTGGCTTCCGGACGCCTCGGCCGCGAAAACTGTGGCTATGCCACGATCACCGGCCAGGGCAATGGCCAGGGCGGGCGCGAGCATGGCCAGAAATGCGATCAATTGCCCGGCGGCCGCGACTTGGGCAATCCCGAGCATCGCGCGTACGTCGCGAAAGTGTGGGGCATGTCGCCGGAGGAATTGCCGCCGCCCGGCGTGGATGCTTATGAAATTTTCCGCAAGATCGACGCCGGTGAAATTCGCGGCCTGCTGAGCATCTGTTTCAATCCGGTAGTCTCGCTGCCCGACAACAACTTCATCCGGCGGATGTTGGAGAAACTCGAGTTTTTCGTCGCCATCGATTTTTTCATGAACGAAAGCGCCCACTATGCCGATATCGTTCTGCCGGGGTCATTGCACGAAGAGGACGAGGGCGTGGTCGCCACCACCGAGGGGCGCGTCATCAAAATTAATCAGGCGACGGAAGTGCCCGGCGAGGCGCGGCAGGATTGGCGCATCATTCAAGATCTTGCCAAAGCCTTGCGGCGCGAGCGCGGTTTTACGTTCAGCAGTCCGGCGGAAATCTTTGACGAGCTGCGCCAGGCTTCCGCCGGCGGCGTCGTTGATTATTCCGGCATCACATACGAAAAAATCGACCGGCAGTACGGCGTTTTCTGGCCGTGCCGCAGCGCCGACGATCCCGGCACACCCCGCCTGTTTGAACCGAAGTCGTGGAATCCAATTGCGCAAGGCAACGGCCCGTTTTATTTTCCCGACGGCAAAGCCCGCTTCAATGTCGCGCGCTACATGCCGCCGGCGGAAGAGGTTGATCGCGAGTATCCGATCATTCTCACCACCGGTCGCGTGGTCAGCCAATATCTTTCCGGCGTGCAAACGCGGCGCATCGGCCCGCTGGTGGATCACTATCCGGAGCCGCGCATTGAAATGCACCCGCGGTTGGCCGGCCGTCTCGGCATTGCCGAGGGCGATTGGGCCACGGTGGAGTCGCGGCGCGGCAGTTGTACGCTGCGCGCGCAGGTGGTAAAAACGATTCGACCGGATACGATTTTTATTCCCTATCACTGGGCCGGGCGCCAAAGCGCCAACCAGCTCACCATCGCCGCGCAGGACCCCATCTCAAAAATTCCGGAATACAAAGTCTGCGCCGTGCGGGTGAAGAAGTTCATAGATGGAGGATAGATGATGGATGATCGAGGCTGGGGTATGAAAAAAATGAGATATTCTATCTTCTATCTTCAAACCTCCATCCTCGATCTTCAATCATCGCTCCCTTACATTCTCTTCGACGAAAGGAGACGCTCGTGCCGGTTCCGCAGCAAATGGAATTTTTTATCGATCTCGGCCGTTGCATTGGCTGCCAGGCGTGCGTGCAGGCGTGCACGGAATGCGACACGCACAAAGGCCAGTCCATGATCCAGCTCGATTACATTGACCGCGCCAGCTCCACGCAAACCGTGCCCGTCATTTGCATGCACTGCGACTCGCCCACCTGTGCGGAAGTCTGCCCGGCGGACGCCATCAA
>JBOHQZ010001361.1:0-1736 GCA_050732275.1 bacterium | reverse complement strand
GGTCATGCTTGACTTGAATGTTTTGCTCGACTATTTTCAGAAACGGGAGCCGCATTATCAGCACCCCTCGATTGTGCTCAGCGAAGTTCTCAAGGGAAATTTCGCCGGAGTGGCGCCCGCTCATGCTTTGACGACGATCTATTATATCTCTGCCAAACATGCAACTCGCGAACGCGCCAACGAAATCATTGATTGGTTGCTGGCGCACCTTGAAATTGCCTCTGCGAATAAGTCTGCATTCGCTCGCGCTAGAGATTTGCAAAGCAACGATTTTGAAGATGCCGTTGTCGCCAGCCTCGCCGATGCTTCTCAGTGTGATCTTATCATTACCCGCAACGTCTCCGATTTTGCAAACTCACCAATCGCGGCGATGACTCCCGAAGAGTTTGTCAACAGATATGTTTCACAAGACAATTGATTCACAGAGCAACCTGTTCTAGGCATTTCACGATTTTCTTCTTTAAAATCCAAACAGAAACAGTGCTAATTTTTTGCGGATTCAATCGTGACGGAGTATACCGAAATGGAAAATAGACAAGAAGTCGCCACGAGATTTTTCGCCGGTCTTGTAATTTTTATTGTTTGGCTCCCATTTGCGGGTTTCGCACAAGATTTGAACGACGAGCTCTGGGCCGCCGCCAGAAAAGGCGACGCGCCAGCGGTCAAAGTCTTGCTCGCCAAAGGCGCAGATGTGAATGCCAAGTTTCGCTATAACGCGACGGCGCTTTCGTATGCGGCTGATCGCGGCCATCTTGAAGTCGTCAAAGTTTTGGTCGAGCACGGCGCCGAACTGAACATCAAAGACACGTTTTATAACTCGCCGCCGTTGTCATGGGCCGCATACAACGGGCATACCGAAGTCGTAAAATTTCTGCTGGAAAAAGGCGCGGAGGGAAAAGAAACGGCGCTGATGAGCGGCATCGAGAGCAATAATCTCGAAATGGTCAAGGCGGCGCTTGCGGTTGGCGGAATAAAAGATGAAACACTCACCTCGGCTTTAGCGCGCGCGACACAAGGCAACAAAACTGAAATTGTCGAAGCGCTGAAAAAGGCCGGTGCCGCTCCCGCTAAAGTGCCGGATTTCAAGATCAATCCGGCGTTGCTGCAAAATTATGCGGGACGATATAAGAATGATGAAATCGGCATGGAAATGACGTTCACCGTCCAAAACGACAAGTTCATCGGCACTGTTTCCGGCCAGCCGCCGCTGACTTATGCGCCGGTTGATAACAACAATTTCAAAGCAGTGGAATTTAGCGGCATTGACATCACGTTTAATTCAACCGGCAATCAAGTTACCGACTTCACACTCAAGCAAGGCGGGCGCAGTTTCGTTTTCAAAAAAGTCAAAGCCGAAGAAAAAGTAGCCGAGCCCAAATCTGCCGAAGTCGAGAAGAAAGAGACGAAAGCTGAATCAGCAATGGCCACGACTGCCAGCAAGGCGAAGAAAAACGGTGTTGCCGTTGCGAAAAATTGGCCGTCGTTTCGCGGCATGTTCGCTACCGGCGTTGCGGATGGCCAAAATCCGCCGACGACCTGGAACGCCGAGAAGTCGCTCAACATCAAATGGAAAACTCCGATCCCCGGCATGGCGCATTCGAGCCCGGTGATTTGGGGAAATCGCGTTTTCATTACCACCGCCATCACCAGCGACACGAGCTCCAAATTGCGCGTCGGACTATACGGCGATGTCGCGCCGGACAAAGATATTTCCAAACACACGTGGAAAGTTTATG
>JBOHQZ010001360.1:0-1736 GCA_050732275.1 bacterium | reverse complement strand
TTGCTTGTAACTAGTTGCTGGTTATCTCAATCGAGACAAATAGCGATTAGAAATCAGCAACGAGCAACCAGCCACCAGCAACCAGACCATGTTCCCCAACTTTCGCAAATCTTCTTCACGGCGTCAGCCGTATTCAATACAGCAAGGCCGCTCCAAGCTGCGCCTGATGATGTGGGCGCTGTTCGGCGTTCTCATTTATGTCGCCTATTCCTACTTCGGCGGCAGCTATGGGTTGATTCAGCTCTGGCGCTTGCAGCAACGGCAGGCGGCGATCAATCGCGAGGTGATGCGACTACAAGTTCAGCAAGACAGCCTACGCCGGGAAATTCAGCTTTTGCAAACCGACACCACGTACATAGAGAAACTCGCTCGCGAGCGCTACAAAATGGGCAAACCGGGCGAAAAAATTTATACCATCGTCAAGCCTCAACAACCATGACCACAGCTTTGGTTCCCACTCCGGAGCATAACTTTGCCACCAAACTCAAAGGTTATTTTCTGACCGGCCTGCTCGTTTTAGTTCCCATTAGCTTGACCGTTTATATCATTTATGAGCTTTTTCGCGCCATTGACGGCATTTTGAAAGATGTGATCTTCGTGCTGATCAGCGAATTGTTCGGGATCAATATTACCCACCCCATTCCCGGGTTGGGCTTCATTACGCTGTTTCTGCTCATTCTCAGCACCGGCATGGCGGCGCGCAGCTACTTCGGCAAAAAAATGGTCGATGTCGGCGATCGCGTGGTCACACGCATTCCGTTCATCAGCCGGATTTACGGCACGGTGCAGCAGGTCAGCCAGGCCTTTTTTGGTGAGCGCCGCGATGTGTTCAAGAAAACCGTGTTGGTGCCCTTCCCCAGCAAAGGCATGTGGCGCATCGGTTTTATCGTGCGGGAGCCGGCGCGGGCGATCAAAGAGGCGCTGGGCGAAGACATCGTCAGCGTGTTGGTGCCGCACACCCCGAATCCGACCTCGGCTTTTTTGGTTTTCTTTCCCAAAAGCGAGGTGGTCGAGCTGGACATGCCGGTTGAAGACGCGCTGCACTTGATCATTTCCGGCGGCACGGCTTCGCCAAAACAGCGGCGGCAACCGCACATGATGCTCACGCGCGACAATGTCGAAACTTTGCAAAAGAAGGCGTCGTCAGAGTGAAGCTTTACGGCATCTTTTGCTTGAGGTCCAACGGATTAAAAAACGACCAACGGATTCACTTTTCCAATGTCAAATCACAGATTCAAAAAATGGCTGGTTATCTTTGGATCTTTATGGCTTGGCTTGGAAACAATCGGCGGCGCCGCACCGAAAAGCATAGCCTACGCTACTGTTGCTGATTCCTCAGCCGTGGCTGATTCAACTGCGACTATTCCGGTCATGGCATTACAACGTTCGGCGCGCGCGGTCGAGACGCTCTTTTGGCATGACATCGCGATTTATCATTGGCTGACTCGCATCGATCTCCAACAAGCTTTGTCATCGCGATGGCAGCTTTTGCTCACGGAAAATTTTGTTTCAACGCTGCAGCAGCCTTCTTTGCGAACGCAACCGGACCGCTGGAAAGACGAGCACACGGCGCAGCTCGTGCTGAGCCGCGCGCCATGGGGAGACGGCCATTGGCTGGCCGGTTGGCAATGGCATATCGGGATGGATTCCAAAATTTTCCGTGACGATTTCTCGCGGCAGGCGATTCAAACCAGAAACAATGATTTTGCGCTCTCCGGCCTTTATTCGCGGCTGGA
>JBOHQZ010001359.1:0-1738 GCA_050732275.1 bacterium | reverse complement strand
TATTTCGGCTTCAGTGTTCAATCCAATAAAAACTTTCTGATTTTTGATAATTTAACAAAAGCATATAGAAATTTCAATGAAAACTTATTGTTAAACTGGTGCTCGCGTCATAATATTTTTCGCAGCTTGTTGAAAACGTAACATCGCTACCCATCTTTGCAACGCCAGTGTCAGGCGCTCGTCTCCGAATTTTTGTATCTTTATCACGGCCAAAGCAAAGTATACTCGTTAAGGGTTATTTTGTAATCGTCATTGCGAGCGTTTCTCAGCGAAGCAATCTCTTTAAAACCAGTAGATTGCTTCGGCAAAAAACGCCTCGCAATGACTCACATTCCAACCCGCAACGAGTATAAGAACGAGCCTATAAACGCAATTGCGCTTTGCAAGTTTCAGATGAATAGAAAAAATGGCATTGCCTACATGTTCATGGGGCTGTTGCTGCAAGCATGAATATTAAATGGAAAAATAACAACGAGGGACGAAATAACAAATGCTGAAAATAAACACTGCCGATCAAATACAGCTCGGCGATCCTGCCGAAAAAGCAATTCCGCGCCTTTGGAAAGAACATAGCGACTTGATTTATAATTTGGGCTTGCGGCTGTATCGCTGCCCGGAGCAAGCCAAAGATTTGGTGCAGGAGACTTTTCTGCGCGCCTTCCGCAATTGGCATCAGTTCGAGGGCCGCTCCAGTCCCGCCACTGCGAAAGCTTTTGCTAATCGAGATTGGCGAGATCGAACAACAGTCGCGCACAGCCGTTATTGGGAACCTTTCCGTGCGGCCGTGTCACTAACCAAGCAAATGCTCGGATTATGTGTTGAGGTTTGCAAATTTCCGGAGACCACGGAATTTCGGGTGACCGAGCTTCCGGTGGAGGAATTCAGCTTGTGTGCCAGCCCCGTTGCCGCCTGCATCAATATGGGGTTTCTGCCCACATGGTCATGGAGTTGAGACCTTCCGGTTTGAGAATTATATTGCCATGATCATGCGAGCGTGAAGTTCTTTAACAGACGGAAGACTAAACTCAAGGAGATCAACAAATGTTTTTTCAATGCACTCGTTCAAGCAAGAACGCTGCCGTCATACTTTTGCTGATGTGTTTGTGGAGCGCATCTGCCGGCGCGCAATTCAAAACGGCTCTTAAGCGTTACACCGGCGACAATGCTGCGGGTTATCTGCGGCCGCTGGCCACAGCGTTGGGCAATGATTTTAATCGCGGTTGGTATCATTCGGCATTCATCCCGCGCCACGACTTTTATCTTCGTCTCGAAGCCAATGCGATGATGGCTTTTCTTGCCAAGAATGACCGCATCTATCAGGCCACCACGGAGGGCGCTTTCGCTCCGAGGCAAACCATTGCGGCGCCGAGCATAGTTGGCGACACCAAGGCCATTGCCGTGGCCGGAACCGGTGGAACGACCTACTATTTTCCCGGCGGCTTCGATATCAAGTCGGTGCTCTTCGCCACACCGCAACTGACCATCGGCGCGGTCGCCGGCACGGAGCTGACATTCCGCTATCTCGCGCTCGAAATCGGCAACGCGGAGATCGGCGACGTGAATCTTTTTGGCGCCGGACTTCGCCACAGCCTCAGCCAATATTTCAGCGATCTCCCGATCGCGGTCGCTGCCGGCATTTTCTATCAACGCTTCAAATTGGGCGGAGATTTTATTGACGCCACGGCGATGCATTACGGCTTGCAGGCCGGCAAATCATTCTCACTGCTGACGATTTACG
>JBOHQZ010001358.1:0-1739 GCA_050732275.1 bacterium | reverse complement strand
TGCTCCTGGCGCAGCAAGTGATCCACACATCGTTGCAGCAAAACGGTTTTGCCGGTTCTGCGGGCGCCAGTGAGAATTTGAATAAACTTTCCATTCAATTGCTGAATAAGTTTTGGCGTTACAGCACGCTCGAGCAAGACTGGCTCTATTTGCCACGGCTTGTGCTGCCAGGGATTTAATGCGTAGAAAATTTCGGTGTTGATCATATTTCAATGTATTTTGATCAAAGGCTTGATCGAATTTTATCATAATATGATCAAAGTTTTGATAAATTTCAAGCTTTTTTTAGAAGCAAGCCAGGAAACACCAATTTTCTTAATAAGCTGTGGGGTTTTCAAACGATCAAGCCCATTAACTCCGCTGGCGCCTCAATGACAAAATCCGGCCGCAACTCGCGCAATTTTTCCACGGGGCGAAAACCGTAGGCTGTGGCGCAAGTTACAATTTTGGCAGCCTTGCCGACGAGAATGTCATTCTCGCAGTCGCCGATGATCAAAGCGCGGGAAGCAAACAGGTTAAAGTGATGCAAAATCTTGAAAACCGCCTCGGGATCAGGCTTGAGCTTGAGATCGGGCTGCCCGCCAACGACCATTGCAAAATGCCGGCGCATGTCGAGCCGCTGCAGCAAAGCCTCGGTGAACTCTTGCGGCTTATTGGTAAGAATAGCTTGTTGCTTGTGAGCAAAATGCTCCAGCACCTCACGGACGCCCGGATAGGGTTGCGAAAAATCGGCAATATGCTCTTGATAAAAAGAGCGGAAATACCGGAGCGCGGCCTCCAATTCGGTTTTCGCAGTGTCGCCCAGCGCGCGCTCCAAAAGCTTGCGCACGCCATCACCCACATAACCGGTCACGGTGTCCACGTCGACTTCATTCTTGCCAAGCTGCCGCAAAGCGTAGTTCACGGCATTGGCAAGATCGCGGCGGGTATCGACGAGCGTGCCGTCGAGATCGAAGATCAGAAGGTCGGCCGCATACTTGTTTCTCATATTATAACCGTTCGTAGTAGAGCCTTCAGGCGCCGGGTATTGGGAATTAAAAAAACTATTTTATCAACAAAAGCTCCTCGTTTTTTCCAAGCCTTTTATGCCTGAAGGCGTTACTACGAACATTTACTGCATCAAGATCATTTTCTTCGTTTCTCGAAAATCGCCGGCGGTCATTTGATAAAAATAAACGCCGCTCGCTGCGTTAGGCGCTTCCCAATTTCGCACGTATTGTCCCGCTGCTAACATCTCATTATCAACCAGCGTCGCGATTTTCCTGCCGAGCAAATCATAAACGACGAGCTGCACGCGCTCGGCGTATGGCAGCGCAAACTTGATCGCCGTCGCCGGATTAAACGGGTTTGGATAGTTTTGCAAAAGCTCAAAGCCGGCAGGAATATTGGCTTGATCACGCCCCTTTACTTCGGTGCGGAGATCGATATTTTCGTCGCCGGCTTGATACGCCACAAAGCCGAGCGGGAAAAAATACATCTCGTCCGTCGTTCTCTCGCCCCAGGTTACTTGTCGTGGCGGATTGTAGGGATTGCTCGGATTGGCGGTGGTGTTATCATAAGCGGCAAACGCATGCACCTTCGATCCGGCTGGAATTTTGATCAAGCGCTCCGGCGTATACGCGCCCTGCCAGTTGAAATTCCAATTGTTGATCCGGAGCAAATTGGTGCGCTTGCCGCTCGCGTCTTCAAAATACACTTCCCACGATTTTCCCAAAAGATGGCAGTGCGGCCACAGCGAC
>JBOHQZ010001357.1:0-1739 GCA_050732275.1 bacterium | reverse complement strand
AGCGATCTCCGAATAACACTGAAGAGATTGCTTCGTTGGCGCAAAGTATTCCGCTATTTTCCCTCATTACAGCGTTTTTCATTTGAATAAAGATGTTGTTATTCCGAACGTAACGAAGAATCTGCTGATTAACAGATTCCCTGCGGGCGTAGCCTCGTCGCTGCGCGCCTCGGAATGACATAACCACTCAATCGAGAAACGCCGTATGATGCATTTGTGGTGAGCCCATCCGGCAACAGCCTCTCTTCCTGCTTTATCTGCTGATGCAACATTGTACAAAATCAACGGTTTTTATTTTTCTGCTTGCGCCAAATCGGAAAAAAACTTATCTTGCTCAGGTCATATAACAATTTCGATGTGGTACTGCCGTTTTGCACTCATGATGAAAGGGTAAAACATGATCGCTGCCGTTCTTCTCGTGCTGCTGTCGCTTGTGACGAATCCTGTTGCCAATAGCGAAAAATATTGGCCGCAGTGGCGCGGGCCGTTGGCAACTGGCGTTGCGCCAAACGCCAATCCACCGTTAGACTGGAGTGAAGAAAAAAACATTCGTTGGAAGATCGAAATTCCAGGCAAGGGTTCTTCTTCGCCGATTGTCTGGGGTGATCGCGTCTACGTCACGACCGCCATTCCCACCGGCAAAAGCGCAGCGCCAGCCTCGGTGGAATCCGGAGGCTCGCGGCGCCGCGGCATTGCAGCAACAGACGTACTGCAATTTGTGCTGCTTGCCATTTCACGCCGCGACGGCAAGATCGTTTGGCAGCGCACGGCGGTCGAGGCATTGCCGCACGAGGGCACGCATCCTGATGGTACCTGGGCTTCGAACTCGCCGATCACGGATGGCGAGCACATTTTTGCCTACTTCGGCTCGCGCGGGCTTTTCTGCTATGATATGACGGGCAAGCTGATTTGGCAAAAAGACCTCGGCGACATGTCCACGCGCAACAGTTTCGGCGAAGGCAGCTCACCGGCGCTGCACGGCAATATCATCGTGGTGAATTGGGATCACGAGGGGCAATCATTCATCATCGCGCTCGACAAGCGCACGGGCAAAGAGTTGTGGAAAGCCGATCGCGACGAGCCAAGCTCTTGGTCGACGCCGCTGGTCGTCACACATCAAAGCACGCCGCAAGTTATCGTCAACGCCACCAATCGCGTGCGCAGTTATGATCTGGCCAGCGGCAAATTGATTTGGGAAAATACCGGCACGACGCTCAATGCCATCCCCTCACCGGTGGCGATGGAGGATATGGTGTATGTCACCGGCGGTTTTCGCGGCAGTGCGTTGTTCGCGATTCGCTTCGCCGGCGCGCAAGGCGATCTCAGCAATTCGGCATCGGTGGTTTGGAAACACGATCAAGACACGCCCTACGTGCCCTCTCTACTGCTGTATGATGGCAAGCTTTATTTTTTGAAAGTGAACAGCGGCATTCTCTCATGTTTCAATGCGAAAACCGGCGAGCCTTTTTACAGCCGGCAGCGTCTCGAGAGTATCGCGAATATTTACGCCTCGCCGGTGGGTGCCGCCGGCAGCGTGTATCTCTTGAGCCGTGACGGCGTGACGATGGTCATTAAAAACAGCGAGAGCTTCGAAGTGTTGGCCACCAACAAGCTCGAAGATAACACGGATGCTTCGCCCGCCCTCGTTGACAATGAAATCTATCTGCGCGGGAGCAAGTTTTTGTATTGCATTGCGGAGAAGTAGTGTAACGCAACGTTCATGTTGCGCATTTTTTTCA
>JBOHQZ010001356.1:0-1741 GCA_050732275.1 bacterium | reverse complement strand
GCTGCCTATACCGGCGCCGCCGAGCCTATCATTAAGCCAACGCCGCCACAGGAGTCGCTTAATGGCCGGCGCGAGCGTTATGAAGTTATCTACAATCTTTTCGCCTGGCCGGAAAAACTCCGCCTGCACTTGCGCGTGCCGGTTCCGGAGCTGGCGCCGGAATTGCCGACGGTGAGCCATCTGTGGAGCGGCGCCAACTGGTTCGAACGCGAAGTGTGGGATATGTTCGGCATTCGCTTCAAAGGCCATCCGGATTTGCGCCGACTTTTGATGTACGACGAATTCAAAGGCCATCCGCTGCGAAAAGATTATCCCATCACGCGCCGTCATCCCATTGTCGACAATCAAAAAATGGCGGCGTCATCGACGAATGGCCGTGCGCCGTTTCGTCTCAAACCTCTGCAGCACGGACAGAACACGCAAAACATGTTGCTCAACATGGGACCGTCGCATCCGGCAATGCACGGCGTGATTCACATTTTGATCGAGCTGGATGGCGAAAAAGTCCAGCGGGTGGCAGATGTCGGCATCGGCTACCTGCATCGCGCTTTTGAAAAGGATTCAGAGAACGTGACGTGGACGCAGGTGTTTCCATACACCGACCGGTTGAATTATGTTTCGCCGCTCATCAATAACGTCGGCTACGCCATGGCGGTGGAAAAATTGATGGGCCTGCAAATCACCGAACGCTGCCGGTATCTTCGGGTGCTCATGTCGGAAATCTCGCGCATTACCGACCACCTCACCTGTATTGGCGCGAACACCATGGAAGTCGGCGCAATGACCGCTTTCCTTTATTTTGTCAAAGTGCGCGACATGCTCTACGAGTTGGTTGAAGAGATTACCGGCGCGCGGCTCACGGTCTCCTACGTGCGTGTCGGCGGGGTGAAGGCGGATTTGACGCCGGAGTTTCCTGCGCATCTGCATAAAGTGCTTGGTGAGTGGCGTCTCGCCATGAAAGAGATGCACAAGCTGGTCACTCGCAATCGCATCTTCGTTGACCGCATGAAAGGCGTCGGCGTCGTCAGCAAAGAAACTGCGCTTGATTACGGTTTCACCGGCCCGTTTCTGCGCAGCACCGGCATCGATTACGACGTCCGCAAAGCCGAACCGTATTTGGGGTATGATCAGTTTGATTTCGATGTTCCTTATGGCCAATATGGAGACAACTACGACCGTTATTTGGTGCGCATGGAAGAAATGGAACAGAGCGTGCGCCTCATCGAACAATGCATGGAAAAATTGCAGCAGATGCCAGGCGCGCCGATTAATGTGGATTATGAAGGCAAAGCAATTGCTGCTGAGAAAATGGCTGATCTTGGCAAGTTTGGATATACGAAAGGACTTTTGCAAACGCAGGCATTGACCGACCCAACGCTCTCGGGCGGCAATGCGTGGCTGCGCAACAACATTTTTCCAAATGCCAAAGGCGTGGTGTTGCCTGCGAAAGAGAAAACGTATGGCAGTATTGAAGGCCTCATGAATCACTTTATGCTTATTATGGAAGGCTACGGCATCCAGCCACTACAAGGCGAAGCCTATCAAGCCGTCGAAGGTGCCAATGGCGAACTGGGTTTTTATGTGATCAGCGACGGTAAAGACCGGCCCTATCGCGTGCGCGTGCGTCCGCCATGCTTTACGCTCATGTCCGGATTTCACAAAATGGTTGAAGGCGATATGATGGCGGATATCGTCGCCACGTTTGGAACGGTGAATATGATTGCCGGTGAATTGGACCGGT
>JBOHQZ010001355.1:0-1742 GCA_050732275.1 bacterium | reverse complement strand
TTCCATGCTATTCGGCCGCACGCGCACGACGAGCCACTCGCTTCCCCACGGCATGAGATGAAACACGGCGGGCGCGATCTCTTCGTAAAGCGGGCGGAAATGAAAATCTTTCACCACGCCGACAACGGTTCCGTTTTTTGCATTCTCGGGGCCGGCGCCAAGCCAGATAAAGCTTTGGCCAATCGCAGCTTCGACGGATTCCCAACCAAATTCTTTCACGGCGGTTTCGTTCAAAACGAAAGCTTGCGAACTGTCGCTGGGAAATTCGCGCGCCAAAAATCGGCCTGCCGCCAGCTCGATGCCGAGCGTCGCAAAAAAATCATAATCGATCTGATAAGTGTAAACGGCTTTTTCTTCTTCCGAATCTCCCCGACGCGAGCCGGTGATCCACCAGCCTTTGTCCGCCGGAACGGCCGAGGAGGCCGACACTTGCACAAATTCTGGATGGCGCAGCAATTCGGTTTTAAGCACGGGCCAATTGTTTTGCGCTGCCTCGCCACGCAGCATCGTGATGAGCACTTGCTCTTTGTCGAAACCGAGGCGCTTGTTGCGGATAAATTCGATTTGATCGTTGACAATGAAGGTGCAGACGATCAAGACAATCGAGATCACGAATTGGCCGACGACGAGCAGTTGCCGCAATCGCGAACCGGAGGCTCCTGTAGCCGAACCGCCCTTCAATACGTCCACCGGCTGAAAGCGCGAGAGAAAAAATGCCGGATAACTTCCCGCTGCGATTCCCACCGTGAGCGCGAGCGCAATAAATCCGGCGATGAGCGACCAATCCGAGGCATAGTCGATCTGAATATTCTTTTGCGCCAAGGCGTTGAAAGCCGGCAGGAAAAATTCGATCATCACCACAGCGCCGATGATCGCTAAAAAAGCGAGCACGATGGCTTCGGCGAGGAATTGCAGAACGAGCTGCAGCCGCATGCCGCCGACAACTTTTCGCACGCCGACTTCGCGGGCGCGGTGCTGCGAGCGCGCGGTGGCGAGGTTCATGAAATTGATGCAGGCGATGGCGATGATGAGGGCCGCGAGCGCCGCAAACAAATAAATGTAGGTCATCGCGCTCATTTTGCCGGGATCATTGTTGAAATCCGAGCGCAGGTGAATATCGGCGAGCGGTTGCACGCTCAACGAAAGTCCGGCAAATCCGGGCGGCCCGTTGCTATAATGTTTCTTGACAAATTCGGGAAATTTAGCGGTCACGTTCGCAGCGGAGGCTTTTTCATCCAACAAAACATACGTGGGATAACTGAACATCCACCAGTTGGATAATTGTCGCGCCAGTAGATTGTTAAATGGAATCAAAAAGTCCGGACGCACGTGTGAAGTCGAGGGAATCTCCTGCAAAACGCCCGTCACTTGAAACTCGCGTTCGCCGCGCTCGATCTGCAAAATTTTGCCGAGCGGATTTTCTGCGCCAAAATATTTTTTCGCGGCGTCCTGGCTCAAGACGACGGATTTGGGATTTTGCAGCGCCGTGGCTGCATCGCCCTGTTGCAGAGGAAAATCGAACACCGCAAAAATGTTGGGGTCGGCATAATAAAATTCTTTCTCGTAAAATTGCCGGTCTTGATATTTGACCGGTGTGGTGTTATAAGGCATTTGCAAACGCACGGCCTGGCGAATCTCCGGAAATTCTTCCACGAGCGCCGGCCCAATTGGCGCAGCCATCACCGAGCCGGTGTGCACGTTTCCCTCGCGAGACATGTGCATGATCATGCGATAAATGCGCT
>JBOHQZ010001354.1:0-1742 GCA_050732275.1 bacterium | reverse complement strand
AAGCTGGACGAGCACAGGCACTGTGATCGATAACCGCGTGGATTCGAAAGGTGACGCGCTGTGGGATGGCCAGCATCTTTATGTTGTGTCACAACATTATACGAATAGCCCCGGCCCGGCAGCAAGCGGGGATGAAGGACGGCTCTATCGCTATAGTTATAATTCGGCCTTGAAAACCTATAGCCTCGACGCCGGTTTTCCCGTGATCGTGAATAATTCGGTTTCAGAAACGTTGGTGCTCGCAAAGGATTCCACCGGCAAGTTGTGGGTGACCTGGACCGAAGGCGGCAAAGTCAAAGTCAACCGCAGCCTCGGCAACGATCTGACCTGGGGCACGCCATTCGATTTGCCGGTGCAGGGTACTGATAGCAAAATCGATGATATTTCTTCCATTCTTGCCTTTGGCGGCAACAAGATCGGCATCTTATGGTCCAATCAAAACGATAAGAAGTCTTACTTCGCCATGCATCTTGACGGCAATGCGGATGAAATGTGGGAGCCGAAAGAGCAGGCGCTCGCCGATGCGGCGCTCGGTGCGGTTTCTTACGATCATATCAATCTCAAACCCGCATGCGATAACGACGGCAATGTTTACGCCGCCACCAAAACCAACCTGACTCAGAGCGGCAAGCCGCTCGTTTACTTGCTGAAAAGAACCGCGGCCGGGGTGTGGACGCGCCATATCGTCAGCACAGTCGATGAAGGTTATATTCGCCCGATTGTACTGATTGATGGCTCAAACCTTAAGATTTATGTCTTCGCCACCAGCGAGGCAAGTACCCACCGTAGCATTTATATGAAAAGCAGCGATCTGAGCAACATCGCTTTTCCTTCCGGATTGGGCACGCTGTTTATTCAGAGCGCCACGGATACCGTAATCATGAATCCGACCTCGACCAAGCAATGCTTGAATGGCGCGACCGGACTTCTTGTTTTGGCCGCCGATCAACACACGCGTTTTTATCTGCACAATTATCTTGATTTGAGCGGCGGCGCCAGCCAGTTCGCCTTGACGGCAAGCACTATCGGTTCGGGCAGTGTAACGATGAATCCGCCGGGCGGCGGGTACAGCGCCGGCACGATGGTCACGTTGACGGCGACGCCCAATTCGGGTTATCAATTCAGTGGGTGGAGCGGTAACTTGAGCGGCTCGACTAATCCGGCGACCATCACGATGGACGGCAATAAAAACGTCACGGCAACATTTACTGCAAATCAATACAATTTAACCGTGAACACCGTTGGTTCGGGAAGTGTAACTTTGGATCCACCCGGAGGCACGTATAACACTGGCACGGTGGTCACGCTAACAGCGACGCCCAATCCGGATTACCAATTTGACGGTTGGGGCGGCGATTTGAGTGGCTCCACCAACCCGGCGACCATCACGATGGACGGCAATAAAAATATTACTGCGACGTTTACGGAGATTCCTTCAAATGGCCAAATCGTTCATAAAGAGATCCGTACCGGCGGTTCTTCGAACTCGACGGCAGTAGCGACCTCGGCGAATCTCGCCGGTGTGAACGGGCATCTTTATTTGGCGGCGATTTCCATGCAGCCGCGAAAAAGTGTGGTCGCCGTCTCCGGACTTGGATTGAGCTGGACTTTGGTCAAGACGCAATGTTCCGGGCAAAACACCATCGCCGTGGAGGTGTGGATGGCACAAGGTACGCCGAGTGGCAACGGTGTGGTCACGGCCATATTGGCCAGTGCTCCCAGCTCAGCGGTCATCGCTGTAT
>JBOHQZ010001353.1:0-1742 GCA_050732275.1 bacterium | reverse complement strand
GCTCAAGAGCATCACGCCGGGGCAGCAGGTCATCAAGATCATTCACGACGAGCTGGTGCTGCTGCTCGGCGGCAGCGACACGCCGCTGCGCGAAGGGAATCTGCCGCCCACCGTCATCATGGTGGTCGGGCTGCAAGGCTCCGGCAAAACCACGTTCTGTGGCAAACTCGCCGGTTATCTGAAATCGCGCAACCGGCGCCCGATGCTCGTTGCCGCGGATTTGCAGCGCCCGGCCGCGGTGGAGCAACTGCGCGTCGTCTCGCAAGCCGCGGGCGCGGATTTCTTTTCGATCCCCAATTCGACGCCGCTGGACGTTTGCCGCACGGCGATCGGCGAGGCGCGGCAGCGCACGATGGACACCGTCGTTCTCGATACCGCGGGCCGCTTGCACGTGAATGAAGAGCTGATGCAGGAGCTGGAGCAGATCAAGCAAGCGACGAAGCCGCACGAGATTTTATTCGTGGCGGATGCGATGACCGGCCAGGACGCGGTGAACACGGCGCAAGCTTTTGTTAAAAGTTTGGATTTCAGCGGCGTGGTGCTCACCAAGATGGACGGCGATGCGCGCGGCGGCGCGGCGCTCTCCATCAAGGCGGTGACGGGCAAGCCGATCAAGTTCATCGGCACCGGCGAAAAAGCCGAGGCGCTGGAGAAATTTCATCCGGAGCGGATGGCCTCGCGCATTTTGGGCATGGGCGACATCGTCACCCTGGTGGAAAAAGCCAGCCAGGCGGTCGATTTGCAAAAGGCGGCCGAGTTCGAGAAAAAGCTGCGCCGCGCCGATTTTACGCTGGAGGATTTTTACGAGCAATTGCAAAGCGTGAAAAAAATGGGGCCGCTGGGGCAGTTGCTCAATATGATTCCCGGCCTGGGCGCACACCTGCCGCAAGATGTCGAAATGGACGAAAGCGCTTTCACGGGCGTCGAGGCGATCATCCTGTCGATGACGCCGGAGGAGCGGCGCCGGCCGAATATCATCAACGGCAGCCGCCGGCTGCGCATCGCCAAGGGCAGCGGCACCTCGGTGCAAGAGGTGAATCGCCTGCTCAAGCAATACGAGATGATGCGCAAGATGTTGAAACAGGTGGGACGCAAAGGGCGGCGTGGCATGACGCTGCCGTTTTAAATGTAAAAGGCGGTTCTTTTGCAAAAAAAGCAAAAATAGTCTCCCGCCGATAAACGCCGAATGCACCGAGATTCGCCGAAAGAGTTTTTTTCGGCGGCACTCGGTGGCTTCGGTGAAACTCGGCGGATAATTTTTCATGTTGGTTGCGGTTCTTCCGCATCAGCTAATTTTTATAAATAAAAAACTGAAAGGAGAATTTTTTGGCAGTTCACATTCGTCTTCGCCGGATGGGCAAAAAGAAGCAGCCCTTCTACCGGATCGTCGCCATCGATTCCCGGGTTGCCCGCGACGGCAAATATCTCGACAATATTGGCACCTACAATCCGCGCCTGGAGCCGGCAACGGTTCAGCTCGATAGCGAGCGCGTGGTTTATTGGCTTTCAAAAGGCGCCAAACCTTCTGATACAGTTCGCAGCTTGTTGCGCCGGCAAGGCCTCTTGATGCGTTTGCACTTGCAGAAGCTCGGCATGGACGAGGCGCAGATTAGCGAAGCGATGAAGCAATGGGACGCGCAGCAAGCGGAGCGGCAAAAACGGCAAGAAGCGCTACGCGAGCAGAAAAAACGGCAACGCAAAACCAAAAAAGAAGATGCGCCTGCGGCCGGCGCCGGCGAGAG
>JBOHQZ010001352.1:0-1751 GCA_050732275.1 bacterium | reverse complement strand
ATAACGAGCCGGAGGCAATCACCGAGATGCTCGGCCCGAAGCCACCGGCGCAAAAATTGGAGATCACCGACTTCGGCGAGCGCATCGGCCGCCGTGCCGGAAGGCTTATGGTCATTAATGACGAGGCGCACCACACGCACGAGGAAGACAACGAATGGAATCAAGTCATTCGCCGCTTGCACGATCCCGCCAAGGGCGGGACGCTGGCCGGCCAGCTCGATCTTTCGGCGACGCCGCGTTTTCAAAAGGGCGCGATTTTTCCGTGGACGATTTTTGATTATCCGCTGAAGCAGGCGATTGTCGACAACGTCGTCAAGCGCCCGATGAAAGGCGTGGCGAAAATCCAGGAAGCCAAATCGACCATCGCCAGCGTGCGCTACAAGCCGTATTTGATCGCCGGCGTCGAGCGCTGGAAGGAATATCGCGACCAGCTCAAGCCGCTGAAGAAAAAGCCGGTGCTGTTCATCATGTTGAGCGATACGGAGGAAGCTGAAGATATCGGCCATTGGCTGCGCGACAAATACCCGAAAATTTTGGTGGCCAAAAGACGCTCATTATTCACACCAACAAAACCGGCGAAATTACCAAAGCCGATTTGGACGAAGCCCGCCAAGCCGCGCGCGAAGTGGATTACGACGCCAATCCCATCAACGCGATTGTGAGCGTGTTGATGCTGCGCGAAGGTTGGGACGTGCAAAACGTGACGGTGGTGGTGGGCTTGCGGCCATATTCAGCCAAAGCGAATATTTTGCCGGAACAAACCATCGGTCGCGGCTTGCGGTTAATGTTCCGCAGCAGCGGCGTCGGCTATCTCGAACGGGTGGACATTATCGGCAACAAAGCCTTTCTCGAATTTGTCGATGATTTGGAAAAGCTCGAAGATTTGACGCTGGAAACGTTCGAGATCGGCAAAGACAAGCTGCACATTCTCAACATTGCACCGGTCGAGGAGAAAAAAGAATTTGACATCGCGCTGCCGCAACTCACGCCGTCGCTGGTGCGCAAGAAAAGTTTGGCAGAAGAAATCGCCGCCATCGACGTCATGCAATTTGATTGCTCGCCATTGCCGCTCAAGGCCGGCGATGCCGCCGAGGAGAATTTCAAGTTCGAGGGTTACGATATTTTGACGTTGAAAAAAATTCTCGAGCGCGAATATGTTTTGCCCGATCCGCAAACGGCACAGGAGATCATCGGTTTTTACGCGCGCCTCATCGCCAAAGAAGTCAAGCTGCCCTCCCAGTTCGCCGCGCTCGCGCCGAAAGTGCGTGAGTTCTTCGAGAATAAGGTTTTTGGCAAAAGGGTGAATTTGGAGGAGGCTGCGATCATCAACGCCATGAACTCCAACGTGGCGCAATTTGTTTGCAAAGAAAGTTTCAAAAAAGTGCTGCTATCTCAAACCATCGCCGAGCAGGAGCCGCGACCGGACGCACCGGTGCGCTGGTTGTCCGGCTTGAAACCGATTCCGTGGTCGCGGCAGGTTTACGAAGCGCGCAAATGCGTTTTCAATCTCGTGCCCTGCGGCAATGCTTTTGAAAAGGCGTTTGCCAAATTTCTCGATCATGCCGAGGATGTCCGCGCGTTCAGCAAGCTGCCGGAAGCTTTCGGTTTTGCCATCGAATACACCGATGCGGCGATGAACCTGCGCAACTACTATCCGGATTTTGTGGCGGTCGATACGGCCGGCACGCATTGGCTGCTGGAAACCAAAGGCCAGCAAACCGAGGAGGTTTCGCACAAAGATCACGCTGCTG
>JBOHQZ010001351.1:0-1755 GCA_050732275.1 bacterium | reverse complement strand
AACAAAGTGAGAATAAATTTCTCCGTCATTACAAAACAGAAAAAATCCTTGTAAAATGGCGTCAGAAGTTGTATTTTTTCTTTCATCAACAGGAGAATCCCATGTCTCGCGAAGAACGTTTACGCATTTTGAACGCGCAGTATGTTCGGGCGTCGCTGGCCGGCGATGTCGAGTGGTATCGCGCCCACCTCGCCGACGAGTTTGTTTGCATTGAGTCCGACGGCTCGGTGCTTGACAAAAACGCTTTCCTGCAAATGACCGCCAAGGGATCGGATCTCGCGGAATACCGGCTTGACGAGGTCGAGGTACGATTCTACGGCGAAGTAGCGCTGATACGGGCCACAGGCTCGTGGACCGCGAAGAACGGGACTCCCGGAATCAGCCGCTACATCGATGTGTACGTGCGCTCCGGCGACGATTGGAAGGTGGTATCCGCGCAGATCACGCGACCGGCGCTCGGGAAATTTTAAGAGTGCGTTGTTTTGTCTGTAGTCAACTGCGGCTGAAAATCTATTTTCAGCCGCTGAATTCAAATTAGACCTTGAGAAGACGTAAGGTTAAAACGGAGTTCCAATGCGAAGAAGATCATTCCTTTATTTTGCTGCAGCCCCAGCAGGCGCGGCCGGCCTTTCCCTTGTCGGCTATGGAAAGCAGACCGGTGCTACGCCAACTGAAAGCAAGAATCCCATCAACCACGAAGAAGAGCAGCGCACTGAACTATCAAACACAAAGGAGCAAGACATGCAACTTGGCGCATTTTCAATCAGCTTGGCTGTCAAGAACCTCGAAGCTTCGAGAAAGTTCTATGAGAAGTTCGGCTTCAAGAGCTTCGCTGGAGATCCCTCGAAGAACTGGCTGATCTTGAAGAACGGTGATTACGTCATCGGCCTCTTTCAAGGGATGTTCGAGAAGAATATTATGACCTTCAACCCTGGCTGGGACAGCAATGCCCAAAAACTCGCCACTTTCACGGATGTGCGCGAACTGCAGCGCCAGCTCAAGGCGCAAGGCGTTGAATTCATGACCGAGGCAGATGAGAGCACGAAGGGCCCCGCCAGTTTCATGGTCGTGGACCCCGACGGCAACCCGATTCTGTTCGATCAACACGTCTGAGTTGGAAGCGGCATTCGTAGAAAATTTTTTGTAAACGGCATCAGAAGTTGTGTCTTGACGATGTGACATTCGCGATTGATGAATCAATAAGCCAAACGGGCGTACTCAAGCCCAGTCAAGGAGATTTATGATTACTTCCGTCACGCCGCGGGTCGACTGCGAGCGACACCACACCTCGTTGTACGTCAGCGACGTCCTTGCTGCCGTTGACTTCTACACAAACAAGCTTGGCTTCAGCCTGGGCTCCAAGTGGGGCGACCCGCCGACCATGGCGGGCGTAAATTTGGATCAGGTGCAGGTATTCCTGGAGCAGGGCACACCCAATCCCCAAGGCTGCGCGATGTATTTCGTCGTCAGCGACGCCGATGAGCTTCACGAGTTTCATCGCGCCAACGGCGTCGAAATCGTGACGCCGCCCGAGAATAGGCCGTACGGATTGCGTGACTACACCGTGCGAGACCTGCACGGGTACATTCTCAATTTCGGGCATTACATTTACAATGTCGGGCCTCCCATCGAAATCGAGCGCGTGGAGGTTGGGGTGCGCCTGGAGAAGCGTCTCGCTGCTCTGCTCCATGATCTGGCTGCGCACAAACGCATGAGCTTGACGAGTTGTCTCGAAGAAATTCTGCTGCACACCTG
>JBOHQZ010001350.1:0-1757 GCA_050732275.1 bacterium | reverse complement strand
CCGCGCGTGGCCGGCAACAACACGCCGCTGAAAATTTATTCGTATCTGCGTTCCGGCATTCCGATCGTCGCCACCGATCATCTCACGCACACGCAAGTTTTGAGCGCCGAGGTTTCCGTGCTTACGGATTGCACGCCCCCGGCGTTCGCCAGCGGAATTTTGCGCGTGCTCGAAGATCGCGCCTATGGCGAGAACCTCGCCCAGCGCGCCCAAGCGCTGGCTGCCCGGGAATACAGCTACGAAGCCTATTTGCAAAAGACGAAGGAAATTTATTCATATTTGGAAGGCCTACTTCGACCGCGGATTTGATGGACGAACGCGGACGTCCGCCAATTGTATGGACAGACGCGAATAAATAATTCTTATCTGCGTCTGTCAATAATATCCGTGATCGTCTGCGTTTTTCCATGCTGTCCGTGTTTGTCCATTCAGTCTGTGAGTGTTATGTGCGGAATTTGCGGAACGTTTTATTTTTCTCGTGATGCCGAAGTCGATGCCGCCGAAGTGCGCCGCATGAATGAGCAGATCATTCACCGCGGCCCCGACGAAGACGGCTTTTATCTCAACGGCCGCATCGGCCTGGCCATGCGCCGGCTCAGCGTCATCGATCTCTCCAGCGGCCAGCAGCCGATTGCGAACGAAGACGGAACGATCCAAATCGTTTTCAACGGCGAGATTTACAACTATCCCGAGCTGCGGCAGGATTTGGAGAAGCGCGGCCACCGTTTCAAAACGCGCTCCGACACCGAAGCCATCGTCCACGCCTACGAAGAGTACGGCGCCGATTGCCCGACCAAGCTGAACGGCATGTTCGCGTTCGCTATTTGGGATGCGAGAAACGAGCGCTTGTTTCTCAGCCGCGATCGCCTCGGCAAAAAGCCGCTTTATTATTATCACGATCGCGATCGGCTCGTTTTCGGTTCCGAGCTGAAAAGCTTGTTGCAGGCGAAAAACATGCCGCGCCGCCTTTCGCAAAGCGCGCTCGACCTGTATCTGACGTTCGAATATATTCCGGCGCCGCACAGCATTTTTGCCGATATTTTCAAATTGCCCGCCGGCCATTCGCTCGCCATCGACGGCCGCGGCAAGCCGGAGATTCACCAGTATTGGGATCTCCATTTTCACGAGAACGGCTATCATCCGCAAGAGCTGGAGAAAGGCCTCGTCGAGATTTTGCAAGACGCCGTCAAGGTTCGCCTGATGAGCGACGTACCGCTCGGCGCGTTTCTCTCCGGCGGTATCGACTCGAGCTGCGTCGTCGCGCTTATGGCGCGGGCAATGAAGGAGCCGGTTAAAACTTTTTCCATCGGTTTTGAAGAAGGCAGTTATAATGAACTGCACTATGCACGCGCTATCGCCAAGCATTTTAAAACCGACCATAAGGAATTTATTTTGCGGCCCAGCGCGCTGGAGTTGACCGAGAAATTGGTGAAACATCTCGACGAGCCGCTGGGAGATTTTTCCATTTTTCCGACTTATCTGGTTTCGAAGATGGCGCGCGAGCATGTCACTGTCGTGCTTTCCGGCGACGGCGGCGATGAGCTTTTTGGCGGTTACGACACTTATCTCGCCGATTGGACCTATCGCCAGTATCGCAAAATTCCGGCGCTGGTACGCAATCGGGTGCTCATGCCGGTAACTATATGTTTACCACCAAGCGAGAAGAAAAAGGGCCTGCGCAATCGCCTGAAACGCTTCGTGGAGGGCACACGCTTTCCCGAAGATTTGCAGCACGTGCGCTGGATGATGTTTCTCGC
>JBOHQZ010001349.1:0-1758 GCA_050732275.1 bacterium | reverse complement strand
CGCTGCCCGAGCAAATCCAATCCCCAGATGTTCCAATACAAGTGCGTGCCCTTGTCGTCGTAGACGGCGATGACTCTACCGTCGGCGCCGGGGACGTAGAAGAGATTGTTTTTGGAGACGCGTTGGCCTATGCCGTCGTAGCCGAAGTTGATGTAATTGATGGGACTGGTTCCTACGGGTACTTGCACCGGCAGATTGCGGTAGTCGTAGGTGATGGTATTGCTGCCGCCCAGCTTTCTCGCATCCTTGATCATGTTGCCATTATTATCATACGTATATGGACCACCGGCGCCGGTTAAGCCGCTGATGGAATCCAGCTTATTGGAGGTCGTGGGATAGAAGTAGCTCATGTTGGTCGAGCTGCCGCTTTGGCTGCGTCGCGTCATGGCCTTCAGATTGCCATTGCGGTCATAGGTGATGCCGGTCAAATCATAGCGGTTGGTGGCCAACCAGTTCGTACCCGCGAGATTTCCCCAATTGCCTTTGGTCAAGCGATTGGCTTTGTCATATTTGAAAACAAAGCCGGTGGCGGTATCGGGATTGGCCGCCGGCCAATTGGTATTGAGCGTCAACCACGAAATATTGCCATTGAACTGATCGTCGAAATCGCCGGAATAATCGCCATCGTTGGCAATATACTTCTGCTTGTTGTAGCCGATGATCTCACCAAAACGGTCGACCTGCATGCCGGTGGTGTTCGTCGAATCATTGCCGGGGTCCTTGCCCTTCAGGAGAGCGTGATGATTGATCTGTGTGAGCCAGTCACGGCTGTTGTAAAGATAATCCACGCCTTGCACGTTGCTGCCAAGCGCGAGGCGTTTGACCTGGCCGCTGGGCCAGTACGAATATTGGGCGTTGATCGGGGTGAAGGGCTTGACATCCGTGGTGTTGGTAAAAACCCTTTCGAGACGGCCGAGCGCATCATAATCGTACCAAACATAAAAAGCGTCGGTCGAAGCGCCGGGCGGAAAAACACGGCGGAAGTAGATTTTGGTGATTTTGCCCAGCGCGTCGTATTGATAATCGGTCCTGGTCGCCAAATGGCTGCTGCTGCCGGTGGGAATGTATTGATTGATCCATTCGACGTTGCCGTTGTCGTCATACGAATAGAAGATATAGCCTTTCACCACGGTTGGGAGCCAGCGGTCGTCCACGTACTCGATGGCGTCCAAACGCCCTCTGAGATTGCGTTGAACGCCATTCGCCGCATACGTGGTGGAGTCATATTGGAATTTGACTTTCGGCGTATGGCCGCCGATAGGAAAGGCGGCGCTGTCGGCCTTGCTCTGTTTAAATTTCGTCGGCGAGCCAACCGGCATAGTGCCTTCTTCGATCGTGCGATTGAGATGGTCGTACTTGGAATAGATGAAGTAATTGCCGGCGACGCCTTTGGCATCCTTGACGAAACGCAAATTGCCTTTTTTGTCGTAATAAGAGCTGTCGGTGCCGGCATCGGGCGTCTTGCGCGAGGTGAGCTGGCCGAGGGTGTTGTAGGTCATAATAGTGCAAAGGGGGCTGTCCAAAATCGGATTGTTGCCATTCGTTTGAAAAGCCTTTGGCGGCACGATCTTGGTGAGGTTATTCGCGATATCGTATTGAAAGAGCGTGGCCAGTTTGGTGCTGTCCGCAGTCGCGGCAGCGGAGTCGACACGCACGCCGATTTTGTTGCCGAAGGTGTCGGTAAAAATTTCGGTCAAGATGCCGTTTTCGTCAACGGTGCGCGTCTCCAAAACTTTATTGGCGGTAAAGCCCAGCTCG
>JBOHQZ010001348.1:0-1760 GCA_050732275.1 bacterium | reverse complement strand
GTCGTTGGTCGGGCCATCGAGCAGCCGGTCGGCGTCGTTGTTCGGATCGAGGATGTCAAAAAATAATTGCAAAAAGATACTTCCAACCGTGTACGTGCTCGCGGCCTCCGCTTGCGAGGCCACCAGCATTCGGGTCAGGCCGCGCACAAAAAATTTGATGTATTCCGCGGATTTCGCATCGGCTTCGAGAAACTCCCACCAGCCGAGCTGCTCGTATTCGGCCAAACGACGCTCGGCGCAGCTCGTCATCAATTGCCAGACGCGCTTGGCAAAAAACTCGCTTTCTTTGCGTGGTATGCCGGCATCGGCTCCGAAGACCGTGCGGAACAACTCCTTCAGCCCGTTCAACGTCCAGGGCACATCCGCCTTGAAAACGATCGTTGGTTTATCAAAGCGAGCAAGCCCGATTCGTGTCGTCGGCACAAGATTGTCAAACACACCGTTGGAGTTTTGTTGATAGGGAATGCGCTTCATCGTGTCAGGGAGGTGCTTGTAAAAGCCGGGGAAGAAGCGAAAGCCGTGCTCGCCGGGCAGCGGTTTTCTGCCCTCCGTCGCCGAATCGGGGACGTCCAGGCTGCGTGCCTTGCCGCCGGGGATTGCGCCTTGCTCATAAACCGCCACGCTAAATCCGCGCTCGGCAAGCTCATGCGCCGCACTCATGCCCGCCACACCGCCGCCGAGGATGATGATTTTTTTTGCCATGATAAAAGCTCACTGTTTTGCGGAAAAAGTGTTTATAAAAACAACTCGCCAACGGGAATTTATCCTTTGGCGTTCATTGGAAAAGTTATCGCACCCGCGAAGTTTTTTTGGTGAAGCGATTGCAAATTTTAAATTGAAAATTTTCAATTTAAAATTTGCAATGTTTATGGTTGGGGCAAAAAAAACAGGGCCTAATGCCGTATGTGCACCTCCACCCTCCGATTCATCATGCGGCCCTCCGGCAAGCGATTGTCGGCGAGTGGTTGGGTTTCACTAAAGCCAAAAGAGGACAAGCGTGAGTTGGAGATTCCCATTTTCACCAATTCCGCAGAAACATTTTTAGCGCGTTGAACGGAGAGTTGCCGGTTGTGCTCTTCTTCGCCGATGGCATCGGTGTGGCCGTAAAGGTGAGCGATGGCAGCGGGATCGTTACGGAGTTTCTCGGCAATTTGCCGCAGCTTGGTTTGCAAGCGCCGCGAGGCGCGATCCATCTCGTACTCGTCAAAGGCGAAGAGAATGATGGGGATACGTTCGATGTGAATGGATCGCTGTTGGCTGCGGCGGCTGCCGATCTTTTGCCACGGCGTCGTGACCTTTTGCCCGACGCGATCTTGTAGCCACAGTGAGTAGCGGACTTCCTGCCAAAATTTGGCCTCACGGCTGCTCCATGCGTCGCCAAATTGCCAATCCCACCAAATCGTATCCGGGAGTGCTTGTTTTCCTGCGAGCACGCCGACGGTGTCATTGTCCGCGAGAATAAAGAGCCGCCAATTTTCCAATCCGGCTTCGGTTAAAGAGCCGCGCGGGAGAAAGCCGCAGCGTTTGGGCAGGGCATCAAGTTCTTTTTTCTCGAAGGTGATCGGCGCGAATAAAGTTTCTTCATCTTCGCGGCGCACTTCGATGTCGACGCGCTGCAATTCCTCCAAACGCAAGGGATCGCGAGCGCCGGCTTCGCGGCTATCGATTTCGCCGGCTTCGGCGCGCATTTGCGCGGGATTTACTCCGACGCGCAGAAGATAGGAACGAACATTTTCGGCACGTTGGCGAGAAAGCTCGGC
>JBOHQZ010001347.1:0-1768 GCA_050732275.1 bacterium | reverse complement strand
GGTTTGAATAGCGCGATCTTGATTCTTTACGCGCTCACGTGCAAGCTTGTCCCGTGTTTGCGTCATGCGAAATTGGTTGGCGGCCAGCTCGGTCGTTCCCATTCTGTCCATCAACTGCTCTTTGGCAGGAATTCTTTTGCGCGTCTTGATGGCTTCATTGCCCAATCCACCATAAAGGCCTTTGTAGCCGGCATCGTGAAACACGCCGAACATTTTGTTTTGCACGCCGGCCTCGCGGGCCGCGCCGGAGAGCGCCTTGAATTCTTCCGAAGTTTGTTTCCGCAATTCCAACCGTTCCAAATCCGCCGCCTGCGCATCAGACAATTCCTGCCGGCGCGTTTGAACGGCAAAATATTTTTGCGCATTGGCGATTTCCGGCTTGCGCGGGTCACCGTTCTGCGCGATGAGATAGCAGGCGAATCGTGAAAGCTGATAATCAGGCACTTCACGCACAGCGCCTTTAGCCAATTCGATCATTTTGCCGGCGCCGGCAAAATGATGGGCAGGCTCATTGCCGGATTTTTCGCAGGAGATCATCGCGCGCTTGATCGCGTCCTCAAAGCGCCGCCATTGGCTGTAACCAAGCATGGGCTGAATCTCTCGGGCATTCCAATACTCGGCGCCATGCTGGTTGAAATGTTTCAAATCTTCGAACGACTTTTCGCCCAAAACGGGCAGCTTGTTTTTGCTCATGACGAACCCCTTGTTGTTGCGTTATTGTTTATCGATTATTTGTTTTTCCCTCGGCGCGTTTTCTTTGCTTTCCCCGGCTGCAACTGCTTGATCATTTCCACCGCCTCCTCAAAATGCTCATCCACTTCGCTCGGCTGGGACAATTGCCACTGACGATACTGCTCGAATTGCGCCTCTGCCTTCGCCACGGCAACCTCGTGGCTGATCCGGCCGGCGTGTGTGAGAATCTTCCGCTCGCTCAATTTCAAGAAGTCATCCAGTTTCGCGATCCAATCGCGCATGTACATGGGCTTGCGGCTCTGCGCCTGCAACTCGGCAAATTCCAAATAAGCCGTGACGATTCGATTCAGTGCCTCCAACTCTTCTTGATTCAGATAGTTTTTAGCGACAATGACATCTGATTTCCGCGGCTTGCTCCCCGTCCAACTTGTCAGTCCCATGTTCGGCTTCGCGGCATCTGCGCGCGCAGCGACGATTTCTGCCGCCGTATGACCGTGCGCCGCCCAGTGCATCTTGTTCTGCAACGTTGCGAAGAACTGTTGCGATATTTCCACGTTGGGTTCATAGTCGATGCTGGTGGCGTAAATATCGAGCGCTTTGCGCCAGAAAATTTTCTCCGACGAGCGAATGTCGCGGATACGGGCCAGCAGTTCGTCGAAATAATTGCCGCCGCCAACCTGTTTCAACCGCTCGTCGTCCAGCGCAAATCCCTTCACAATGTATTCGCGCAAGCGCTGCGTCGCCCAAATACGAAACTGCGTGCCGCGATGCGACTTCACGCGGTAGCCGACGGAGATGATGACGTCGAGGTTGTAGTGTTCTACACTTCGTGAGACCTGCCGTTTCCCCTCTTGTTGAACTGTCAAGTATTCCTTGACAGTTGCCACGCGATCCAATTCCCCCTCAGCAAAAACGTTATTGATGTGCAGACTCACGTTTTGCTTCGTGGTCTGAAACAGATCGGCCATTTGAATCTGAGTCAGCCAGGCAGTTTCCTGATCCATCCGCACTTCCAGACGGGTCTTGCCGTCATTGGTTTGGTAAAGGATCAATTCGGATTTCGGTTCATCAGACA
>JBOHQZ010001346.1:0-1769 GCA_050732275.1 bacterium | reverse complement strand
GGTTACAGCTACAGCGCCCTCAATGGCTACGATTTCATGACCATCAAATACAACGGCGCCGGCGCGCAACAATGGATCGCCCGCTACAATGGTCCGGCCAATTGGGAAGATATTGGGCATGAGATACTAGTTGACGCGGCCGGAAATGTTTATGTAAATGGATATAGCGCCGGCAAAACCGGAGATCATGATTTTCTCACGGTGAAATACAATAGCGCGGGAATCGAGCAGTGGGCGGCGCGTTACAACGCCGAGGCCGATTCGTCGGACATTTCTTATAATATTGCCTTGGACGGCGCCGGCAATGTTTACGTGGCCGGTACCAGCTACGGCAGCAACGGCAATTTTGATTACGTCACGATCAAATACAACAATGCCGGTGTCGAGCAATGGAGCGCGCGCTATAACGGCCAGGGCAATCGCGACGACCGCGTGCGCGATCTGACCGTTGATGCCGCCGGCAATGTCTACGTCACCGGCCGCGGCTTCGAGAGCAGTGGCACGAATGATTACACCACGGTTAAATACGATAAAGCCGGGGTTCAACAATGGGTCGCTCGCTACAAAAGCCCGGGCAATGGCACCGACGAAGCCTTTCGTGTGATCGTTGACGGTTCCGGCAATGTCTATGTCACCGGTTACAGTTATTTCGGCCCGGATACGGATAATGATTACGTGACGATCAAATACAACAGCGCGGGAAAAACAGAGTGGCTGCTGCGCTTTAATTCGCTCGCCGATTCGACGGACATGGCGTACGATATGGCGATCAGCGTGGCGGGAAATGTATACATAGCCGGCGCGAGCATCGGCAGGAAAAGCGGTAATTTTGATTTTTTAACGGTGAAGTATGTGCCGCGCGAGGCGGGTCTCACATTTTCCAACATTGCGTCAACCGATCGAGACGATGACACCGGCATGGGCCTGCCAATCGCATTCGAAATGGCGCAGAATTTTCCCAACCCGTTTAATCCGAGCACGACGATTCACTTTGCCATGGCGACCGCAGGCAAAGCCAGGTTGGCGATCTATAATTTGCGCGGCGAGCTGGTGCACACGCTGGTGGATGGTGAGAGAGCGGCGGGTTATCATCGCGTCACGTTCAATGCGCGCGGCCTGGCTTCGGGAACCTATTTCTATCGCCTCGAGTCCGGCGATTTTATTTCGACGCGAAAAATGATTTTGCAAAAGTAACGTAACCCAGTCGACTCGACTGGGCCGTTGAGGTCAGTTGCCTGAACAGAAATGAAAAGCTTGTGAAGCCGGACTAGGGCGCGCTGATTTTTCAAATTTGACAAAACCTACAGCCCAAGTCCGACTTCACTTTTGAGTTATTTCAGCAGCAGAACCCGGCTCGTCGATTCTTGCCGCAATCCGGATGTTCCCTCGAACACGACCCTCACGATGTAGATGCCACTGCCGATCACATTTCCGGCGGCGTTGCGGCCGTCCCAATCCAAAAATTTGTAGCCTGCCGCCATCTCGGCGTCGTGCAAGCGAACGACTTCCTGCCCTTTCAGATCATAAACCACGGCGATGATGCGGCCATTTTCCGGTAGATTCAGATTCAAACGTGTGCTGGGATTGAACGGATTCGGATAGTTTGGCGAGAGCGCGAATTCTTGTGGAATGGATTGCTGAGTCACGGCAATAGAGTCTGTGTCAGCAAATGAAGCCGTTTTGGCCGCGCCAACGGTAAAAGAGTCTGGGCTGGAAAAAGTGGAGCCTGCAAAGACGTTGTCGATCGCCTGCACTTTCCAGTAGTATTT
>JBOHQZ010001345.1:0-1770 GCA_050732275.1 bacterium | reverse complement strand
CTATATAATAAAAGCGGCCGAGGATGTCGCTGCCTTTAGCACCCCGACATTGCATCGTCAGGCTAGAATTACCACCCCAGAGATTTCGGCAATTGAAGGGAAATCGGGGTTTGACTTTTATATGTACAAAATCAAGGTAGCACAAACGATAGCGGAGCGCAGGCTGGATTTACGCGCGATTTTTCTCGCCCATCACCGGCGATTGTACATGGTGGCTTATCGCCTGACTTCGTCGCGTCATGATGCCGAAGACATCGTGCAGGAAGTTTTTGTGCGCCTGCACGACAAGCTCGAGCAATTTCAGGGCGAGGCCAGGCTTTCAACCTGGCTGTATCGCATGACCGTCAATGCCAGCCTGGATGCGCTGCGACGATTCAAGCGGCGGCAAAAATGGGAAACGCCTTTGACGCTGATCGTGAATGAAGAAAGCCTGGCGCGCGAGAGTTCGGGACAAGCGGATCAAGTCGAAATGTCGGAAAAACTCCGGAAGGCGTTAGCGCGCTTGCGCAAGCCGTTTCGCGCCGTCATTGTACTGCGCGATTTCGAAGGCATGGCTTATGATGAAATTGCCGAGATTTTGCAAATCGACAAAGGCACAGTGGCCTCGCGCCTGCACCGCGCTTATGCCAAATTGAAAAAGGAGCTTTTGCAATTGGGCATAGATCAAGACTATTTAAAATGAAAACTTTCTTTCATCATCGCCGCTTGCAGCGTCTGCTCGTGCTCTATGCCGATGGCGAGCTGCGGGAGCACGAGTCTGCGCCAATACGCCGCCATCTCGAAAGCTGCGCCGCGTGCCGTCAACGGCTCGCGGATATTCGCGGCTGCCGCGAGCTGTTGAAAATGGGGCAGACACCGTCATTTATTCCGGCCGAGCAGTTGTGGCGGCGCATCGCCGGAAAAATCGCTGCGTCGCCGCCAGAGCGCTTCGCGCTTCGCAAGATTTCTTTTTTTGCCGGCTCGCATTATCTGCGTTGGTCGCTGGCGGCCGCAGCGTTGCTCTTGTTAAGCGTAGCCGTTTGGAAAAGAACAAATTTGGGTGAGACGGCCGCCATAACCGGCGCGCGAGCGATCATTGATTACGGCATTTTTTTGGATGACGTGCGGCAGGAGGCTGCCGAAGGCAATTTCTACAAACGCTATCCCGCGCAGGTGGTCCAGCTCGTTGAAGCGCAACAGGAGATTGCCTTTCCGCTCGCGGCGATTGAAGCTTTGCCGGACTCGTTTCGTTTGGACTGCGTGCGTGTGCTGGAGTGCAACGGCAAAAAGTGCGTTCAATTCACCTGCGTCAAAGCCGGCAAAGTGATCAACATTTTTCAGCACGCTTTGGGGCAACCCTGGACGCTCGGCCAATTTGCCGTCGCGCGCGCGCCGATTTGCAATGTGGAATGCTTGATGATGAGCACAAAGAATATTACCGCGGTGAGCTGGAAGGGGAACCATTCGGAGTATTTGACGATTGGCGATCTCACTTCGCAAGAACTCGCGCAATTCGTGCAAGTTTTGCAATGATCCCAATTCCGATTGAATCATCGACAAGGAAAATCGGGATCAAAACTATCATGATCCGTTTAACGGAATGAAAGCCATGGCAATCATATATTCATTTAGCGAGGTCATTCGCGAGCGCTTTCCAGCGAAGCCATCTCTTAAAATTAACCGATTACTTCGGCTCCGCTTTACGGAGTCCCGAAAAGCGGGACAAAAAGCGCTTTGTGATGACTGGAACTTCAACTTCAAAAAACTGTAACTCAAGGAGATGAAATCATG
>JBOHQZ010001344.1:0-1773 GCA_050732275.1 bacterium | reverse complement strand
TGCGGCTCGTGATCGAGAATTTTCTCGTACCAATCGTTGGCGTCGCCCCAATCTTGTTTGGCGAGTGATACTTCACCGAGGCCGGACATGGCGGCGGTCAGATTGGCATCCTTTTGCAACGCTGACCGAAAGGCTGCTTCGGCTTTTTTAAATTCATTCTGCGCCAGCCAGGTTTTTCCCTCGGCGGCCAAGCGCAAGGCGGTGCTGTCGGTTGGCGTATGACTTTGCGCGGATAAGACCGCTGCTGTTGTGGTTGTTATTATCGTGATGATCAACTGTTTGGCATTCATGATCACACCAAAATGAATTTTTGCCTTGTTCTCAATGCGCTTGTTTGCGGTAGGATTAGCGTGATAGCCTGAGGAATCGCATGCAATATGGCAGCAAATAAACGGCCTATGGGATTTTTCAGTAATCTCACGCCGTGGGCAGCGGCAATGAAAGCCAAGGTGTGGCAAAGAAAGTTTACATCGTGTTAAGAAAGTTTCCTAGAGCGTGGATTTCTCGGCCTCCCATTCTAAGAATTTGTCCAGATCGGCTTTGATGGCGTTGACGACAAAGGCGATAATCGTCGCATCATCGATATAGCCGGCTACAGGAATGAAATCCGGAAACAAATCTGATGGGGTGACAAAATAAAGCAGCGCCATGCTTGACAAGACCAACGACTGCCAGGGGACTTCTTTATATTCTTTGCGGACGAAAGCGTTTAGAAGACGAGAAAGCGCTTTCAAACGCTCCCACACTTCGACGAGCGGGCCTTTTTTGTCGCGGCGTTGTTCTGCTTTCTCGACGACGGCGGCGAGTAATTTCTTGGTCTTTTCCGGATTACGGAGATATTCTCCGGCCTTGCGTTTGGCTTGTTGTACCACCTGTGTCAAGACGATAGCTTCGACTTGCGTTTCTGTGAGATTGTTTTTTTGAACTGACATCACTTATGCTCCTCCAAGATTACTCAATGCAAAAATTTATGCCGCCTTCAACTGTTGCTGTTGCACCTCCGCCTCTTCCAGCAACGAGATGAAATACTCCGGCGTCGTCGCCGTTAGAAAGCTCTCGCGCAGGGCTGCGGCACCACGGATTTCGCTGATGTATTTGACCACGTGTTTGCGGAAGAGAATCAAGCCGTAGTCGCCATAATAGTCCAGCATCAGAGAGAAATGGCGCCGAATCAACGCTGCCTTCTCTTCAAACACTACTTCATGACGATCCTTGCGCGAGAAAATCCACGGATTGCCGATGGCGGCGCGACCGATCATCACACCGTCGCAGCCGGTTTGCTCTTTGATACGCTTGATGTCCGCTACGCATTTCACGTCCCCGTTGCCGATAACGGGAATCTTCACCGCTTGCTTGACCTCCGCAATCGCCCTCCAATCCGCGACGCCGTTGTAGGCTTGCGCTTTGGTGCGTCCATGCACGGCAACAAGCGACGCGCCGTTGTCTTCGAGCGTTTTGGCAACGGTCACATAGTTGAGAGATTGATGATCCCAGCCGAGACGGATTTTACCGGTAACGGGTACGGAGAGGTCCTTTGAAAGCCGCGCGAAGATTCGACCAATTTTGGGCGGCTCGCAAAGCAGTGCAGCGCCAGCGCCACGCCCGGAAACTTTCGCCACCGAGCAGCCCATGTTGAGATCGATGATCGTCGGCCCCCATGATGCGATCATTTTACAAGCTTCAACAATTTTATCTTCGCTGCTGCCGAACACTTGAAAGGTGATCGGATATTCCGAAGGATGAAAATCCAGCAAACGTTTGGTTTTCTCATTG
>JBOHQZ010001343.1:0-1774 GCA_050732275.1 bacterium | reverse complement strand
CCGGGGTGGACGCACCACGCGACGGCGTTGCCGGTTTCAACGTCGGCACGATCGCGCTGCAAATTCCGATTTCCACTCTGCAAAAAGGCGGCAAGACGGTTGCGATGCGGCAAAACATTCTCGATCCTGATTACGTGATCGGTGTGTGGTCCACTGCCAATCGCCAAAAGGTAACGACGCTCAATACCGACGGCTCCAAACCCACCTACTCAGGAGATTGGGTGCAAGTCGCTCGCCTCGGCATGCCCTTGACCAACGAAGTGATCATTCCGATCGGGCAAAAGGATCGTTGGAATGCGTTGACGCCGTATCAGGATGCGGAATTTTTCAAATATTTTGTCAATCCTGAGCTGGGTTTATATATGGACGACAGCAAATTCGGCGGTGCCGTTCCTGGTTTGGCGGCGTTGCGGATTCAAACCAAATCGTTGGGTAGTTTCGACTTCAGGAATGGCGCAGATGGGTTGTTCGGCTTGCCGGAATCGGCTCGTATGGGAACGGCGTTGAGCGATGCCGCTTTTGGCTCCATACTTTTGCAAGACAATAATCCGCGTTCGGTGGATTTATTGCCCATTTTCAACACCGGCGCTCCCAACTTGCGGCCTTATCAATTGGCCACAGGCAAAGGCGGCAACCCATTAGCCGCGGGCAAACCCTTCATCAACAACTTTCTGCCTACGTTGGGTGACATGCTGAGGCTGAATATGGCCGTGCCGGCAACTCCTCGCAATGATCCGGATTTCAGCTCATTAGGGCTAGTGCAAGCCGCAGTGTTGGGTTTGATCGACTCGCGTTTCAATGGCAACGCAAATCTGGAGTTTATTCCCAACATGGACGGTTTCCCGAATGGCCGTCGTTTGGAAGACGATATAACCCGCATCGAGCTCCAAGCCGTAGGCGGTATCGTTTTGGCAGCCATTGGCTTGTGGTATGATGATTTCGTTTCAGGTCAGTCGCCGCTTACTCAGGATTTATTGGATGTATACACTTACTCGGCCGGGCCGGAGAAAAACGATGTTACGTTGAGAACGTCTTTTCCTTACGTCGCGAATCCGCACCGTGGCTATGATTATGTGAAACAGGTCACTTTCCCCACCGCGGTTAGTGACCGTCCCGGTTTAGGATTGGGCGTTCCCAAATCATTCATCATCGAGCAAAATTATCCGAATCCGTTCAACCCGACCACGGAAATCCGCTATCACGTTTCAACCTCCGATAACGTGAAGCTGCGCATCTACAATTCGCTCGGGCAGCAAGTCGCTACCTTGGTTGACAAGCAGCACGCGCCCGGCACGTACAGTATCGTATGGGATGCACGAAACGTTGCCAGCGGCGCTTATTATTACCGTCTCGAAGTCGGTGGCGAAGTGATGCCGGCGAAAAAGGCGTTGTTAGTGAAGTAGTGACTGGTTGCTGGTTTCTTGTTGCTCGTACTTCTACTCGTACTCTTACTCGCTGTTCAGAATTTCTAAAGCGAGTAAGAGTATGAGAAAGAGTATAAGCATGAGCATGAGTACGAGTACGAGTCGAATGTGAGAGTGAAGATAAGCCATGAGCAAAAATTTTAAAATAGCCGCTGCCATCAGCGGCATCGTTTTGCTGGCCATTGCCGGCAGATATTATGCGCTGAAAAATGAAAAACCGGCCCCGGCTTTTCCCAAGTTCGACAAACGCGCCGCCGAAATCATCCCGTCCTCGGAATTTTTGAACGCGCAAAAAGCCGCCGAATATTATGAAACCGAAATTCGGCGCAAGCCGGAGGTGGCGAAGAATT
>JBOHQZ010001342.1:0-1786 GCA_050732275.1 bacterium | reverse complement strand
TCTTCAAGCCGGGATAATACACTTTCGCGACGCGAGAATGGCGTTCCAGAAACTCGGCGACGGCGCGCGCATTTTTTTCGTGCGCTTTCATACGCGGCGCCAACGTCTTGATGCCGCGCAACACCAGCCAGCAATCAAAAGGCGAAGCGCCTTGCCCGAGCGCATTCACGAGAAATTGCAAACGCTCGGCATGCGCTTTATCCTTCGCCACGATGGCGCCGCCGACAACGTCGCTGTGGCCGTTCAAATATTTGGTGGTGGAATGAACGATCAGATCGGCGCCAAGCTCGAACGGCCGCTGGTTGTAAGGTGAAAGGAAAGTGTTATCGACAATCGAAAAAGCGTCGTGGTTGTGCGCAATATCAGAGAGCGCGCGAATATCGACGATGTTCAGCAGCGGATTGCTCGGTGTTTCGATCCACAACGCTTTGGTATTGGGTTTGAGCGCAGCTTTGACCTGCTCGAGCCGGCTCATGTCAACATACGTGGTTTGTAGGCCGAACAACTCGCCGTAAGTTCGCAGCAGGCGCTCGGTGCCGCCGTAACAATCGTGCGTGCAAACAATGTGATCGCCGGATTTGAAAAGGTGCAGCGCCGCGGTAATCGCCGCCATGCCGGTGGCAACGGCAAAAGCGCTCACGCCGCCTTCGAGCGCCGCGAGGTTTTCCTCAAGTGCTTTGCGGGTGGGATTGCTGGTGCGGGAATAGTCGTAGCCTTTGGTTTTGCCGATGTCCTCAAAACGGAAGGTCGAGCTGGGATAAATCGGGGTGGTAACACTGTTGAAAGTGGAGTCTTTGTAAACTCCGGTGTGAATCGAAAGGGTTTGAAAACGCATATACGCCTCCTGTGGTTTTGTGGTTCGTACACAAAACAAAAAACCTCTTCCGATGATCAGAAGAGGTTACAGGAATCGTATACCGTCTTCTTCTCATCTTTCCCATCCCGCATGGCGGGATGGGCAGGAATTAGCACCTGACGTCCCATTAGGCGGAACCGGTTGCTACGGTGTCATCGGGCCTGTTCCCTCGACCGTTCTTGATAAGGAAAAAGTTTTTCGTTTTAAAAGAACAATTGCTGATGTTTCGATAATATAATCAAACGCACCAGTCTTTGTCAAGCGATTTTTTGACGATTTAATAATAATGGCGCGCTCGCCGGCGGCGGGCGCTTCCAGCGCGATGAGAATTTTATCATTTCATAGGCTTCTAATTCTACTTAGTCACATTCGAACTTATTGCCCACGAAACACACGAAAAGACGCAAAAGCTTTTTTAGCGTTTTTCGCGTGTTTAGCGGGCATGAGATTAATCTGCCAAGTAAAACTAAAGTCCTCCCCCAAATCAACTACCCACCGAGAGCAATCACGAAAACTCCGATAAAGATGAGCACAGCGCCCAAAACACGAATTACTCCGAAATCTTCACCGAGCCAGCGCGAAATGATAACTTTTAGCTTTGTTACCCTTTCTAAAAATAAAGCGCTCAGTTTAAGTTTAATTGACAGGCAACACGGCGGCGCCTGATGCTAAACGGTAATCATCCCCTGACCGAGTAGCTTGCGCACATTGTTGACGTGATGAACGTCGTGATATAAAGTAAAAAAGAGCATTTCACGAATCGTCAACTTGCCCATCAGCGGATGCGGCAACAGATATTTGTCAAGGCTGTTTTCATCCCATCGTTGCAAGATTCCCATCAGCCTGTCGCTGACTTCATCCCATTTGCGCAAGACGCCTTGTTTGGCTTGCTCAAAATCAACCGGCTTTTCTTCGACAGCGGGAACATAT
>JBOHQZ010001341.1:0-1788 GCA_050732275.1 bacterium | reverse complement strand
GACTTGAAACGGCTGCCCGGCGGTCTGATTGCCGATGGTGTTGATGACGAAATGATCGACCGTCGCCGCGGTCACATTGAACGGATTGGAACTGCCGGGGGCGCCACCGCTGTTCACGGTGATGACATCGCCCGTGCGGATTTGGCTGATTCTCACGCTTTCGTTCCGCACGCCGTTGATGAACTGTAAGCTCGTCGTAGGCGTAATGGTGCCCGTCAAATCGCTAATCGTCACCGTGCCGCCGAAGCCCGTGGCCAAATTGCCGTTGGCGTCGCGAGCGCGAATCGTAATGATGAAAGGCTCGTTCGTTGCTTGATCGGAAACCGGGTCGATCGTGAAACTCGCCACCCCGCCGGCAATGACATTGAACAAATTCGAAGTGCCGCTGCGCGCCGGTGTGCCGCCCGTCACCGTAAGCTGGTTGTCATTGCGCGCCTGGTTGATCGTCACGCTTTGCGAGGCCAGCACGCCGCCCACAAAATTGGCGCTCGTCAAATTCAGCGTTCCCAAATCCGTGATCGTCACCGTTTGGGTGAAGCCCGTCGCCGTATTGTCAAATTGATCCTGCGCCACCACTCTGATATTGAAGGCAACGCCCGCAGTCTGTGGCGAGACGATACTGCTGCCGCTCGTGTTCGTCACCAGAAAATGATGGAGCGCTCCGGGATTCACCAGAAAAGGAGCAGACTGGCCGATTTTGCCGCTTCCACTCGCGGTGATGATCACACCGGATTGCGCTTTTTTGATCTGAACATCTGTGGCCGATTGCGTGGCTTGTCCGGAAAAAACGAGAGGCGAAGCCGTCAAGGTGTTGGTAATATCTGACAACGTCACCGTGCCGGTATGGCTCACGTTATTGTTGTTGGCGTCTTTAGCGGTGACGGCAACCGTGAAGTTGACACCGGCCGTCTGCGGCCCAATGGCGGCAATCTCAAAATGATCGAGCGCGCCGGCGTTGACGTTGAAGGCGTTCGACGGCGTTGAAAATATGCCGTTGCTAACCGTAATGATCTTGCCGTTGCCGCTCGCCGACACGCTAACATTTCCATTCCAAACGCCGGCGACGAAATTGCTGCTGTTCCCCGGCGTCACATTGCCGCTATTAATTTGGATATTGACCGTTCCGGTAAAACCGGCGACGGTATTTTGATTGGCGTCCACCGCGGTGACGATCAGCGGAAATGGCACGCCCACGGTTTGCGGCGAGGGTATGTTGCTCAACACAAATCCGGCCAGATTGCCGGCGTTGACCAAAAAATTGTTGGAAACGCCGGTTTGAACCGGCGCGCCGCCGCTGACCGTGATCGCATCTGCGGCGGAAGTTTTTGTGATCGTAATGCTCTGGGAGGCCAGCACGCCATTGACAAAGTTGCCGCTGGTCGCCGGGTTGATCGAAGTGGTGGCGTTGGACAACGCCACCGTGCCGTTGAACGTGGTGACGATATTATTGAAGAAATCCCGCGCCACGACTTTGATGCTGAACGACGTGCCGGCCTGCTGCGCGCTAATAGCGCCGTTGCTCGTGTTGGTCACCAAAAAATGATCCAGCGCCGCCGGATTCACCGCAAAAATATTCGAAGCGCCGGTCAAGCTGCCGCTTTTTGCGGTGATCGACACGCTCGGTTGCGCGCGGGTGATATTGACATTGACCGTTGCCGTGCCGCCGGTGGTAATCGTTGCCGCACCCGGCGTCAACGTTCCGGTGTTGTCCGCCAGATCCACCGTTCCGATGAATCCCGTTGCCACGTTGCCGTTGGCATCTCGCGCCGTGATCTTGATGCTGAAATT
>JBOHQZ010001340.1:0-1792 GCA_050732275.1 bacterium | reverse complement strand
GAGCATAGCCGGAAGCTTCAGATGGCACAAAGATTCAAGTTGACGGCCTTATTTTTTGCAATATTCCCGCCGCGAAATTTTTGTCAACGACGGCGATCACGCCAACTTTTTGCCGGCCGAAAAACTCTCCCCATTCCGCCATCGTCCCGACCTCTAATATTTTCGGAGTTTCGGTTGCTTTCGCCAATACTTTTTCTCGCGCCGAGGGCGAGAAGTCGCTGGCAAAAACGATCAGCAGCGCTGCGCGCGGCCGGCGCACTTCATGGCTCACCGCAGTCGAGCCGATGACCACTTTGCCGGCGCGTTGCGCCAAGCCGAGCAATCCCGTCAGTTCAGGTGGCAGCATGATCACGCAAATGTAGAATGATTTGATCGTAAACTTCAGTTGCAACCGGCCGGCGAAAGCCGTGGTGCAGACCTTTTCTTTTCTTCAGCAGCTCACCGCAAGCGAGGATTCGGCACACATACCCGCCGCGGCCCGGAAGCCGTTGCTGCGAATCGACGGCGATGTTCCCTTCTTTATTGCAGGCAATACGCAGCAATTCCGGTTTGCCCGCTTTGCGCCCACAAGCCAGGCAAGTCCTTTCCGGGATATGAGCCATACTTCTCCGCGTCTAATCCATCCAGTCCGTGGCCGTCCGCCTTCGTCCATTCAATCCTTAGTTTGTCCGCGTCTGTCTATTGAGTCAGTGGTCGTCCGCGTCTGGCCATCCAGTCAGTAGCCGTTCTTCTTGGCGCTTTTGACAAACGCGCTGAAGCTGTTTGCCCAATGGGCAACAGTCTTCTCCGGCCCGACGAGCTTGAAAAAATAGGCACCCTGCGGCGTTTCCAAAACTGCGGCGAGCATGCGGAAGTTCGGCTTGTTTTGCGCCTCCGTTCCGGGCATCATCGAACCCACATAAGTGCCGCTGAGATCGACGGTGGTCAGGTTCATCCCATCCACCACTTCATTCGCCGTCTTGGCTTTTTCCGCCGACAAGCTGCTGTCGGGTTGCGTAAACTGGCCATACCAACGCTGCAAATTGGCCTCGACGGAGCCGCCCTGACCAGCGCCAAAATAAAACACGGCCAGCTCGGCATCTTCGGCGTCATCCGCAACGCGCGGCAGATTAAACTGCGCTTTGCGCATCGACGAGCTGGGCGTGACGGTTTGCCAGGCGGGGTCAGCCGCCAGCGTGACGGCGCCAAGATCGACGGTTTGGGTTGGCTTTTTCTGGCAGGCTAAAAAGGCAGGCAGTAGAATTATAATTAAACAACAACTGACGGCGCTGCTGAAACGGAATTTTCGCGGACGACATACGCGCCGGCTGTTGTTCTCGTTTCGAGGGAAAGAAGACGCTCCACCAACCATGGTACGGCATGACATAGTGTTTTCTCCAATTTTCTTGACAAGTTTAACCCTGCAGGCAAAAGATTTTTGTAGCCAGATGCCCGGATTAAAAATATAAAGAGTTTTGACTTTCAAGTTCGGTAATGTTCTTCAGCCTGAACTCATCCCCCTGCCCCCTTCTCTTGGGAAGAGAAGGGGGAAAAGCGGGTTTGAAGCTCTGAAAGTCCCCTTCTCTTTTTAAGAGAAGGGGATTTAGGGGATGAGTTCTGATTTGTTCATTACCGAATTTGATCGTCAAACTTCATTAGGCTTGAATCCGGGCGACTACGTCCGTGGGATTCGGCAAATCCGAATACCACTAAAAGTCTTTGCTTTTTGCAAAGATAACACGTATAACAGATTATTGCATGTTAAAGAATTGCCGGCAGAATGTCAAGAAAATAAAAAAGCCCGACTCAGTGA
>JBOHQZ010001339.1:0-1792 GCA_050732275.1 bacterium | reverse complement strand
CCATTTTGGCGCGCGACCCCATGAGCGGCGAAGTCTATATCTTCCTCAACCGCCGGCGCGATCGCATGAAGCTTCTGCTGTGGGACCGCACCGGCTTCTGGCTCTTCTACAAACGCCTGGAGCAAGGCACTTTTCAACTGCCCGACAATTTCGCCAATCACACGTCCCTGGAGTTGCGCTACGACGAGTTGATGTTGATCCTCGAAGGTATCGATCTCACTTCGGTCAAACGCCGTCGCCGCTATCAGCGTAGCTGGGGCTCCCTCGAGCAATAATCTCTATCTTTCTCTCCGAAAAAAAGTTTGGCATGAAAAAAGTGCGAGGTTTTCGCACCCTTTGTACCTATATTATGCGTGATGACTGTCACCGAACGAAAGCCGACTTACGAAGAACTTGAAACGGAAGTTCTGGCTCTCCGCGCCGAACTTGCGCAACTGAAGCGTTTAATCTTCGGTCAGAAGCGTGAACGCTTTATTCCTCTGGTCAACGAACAACAGTTGCATATTGCACTCCAGGGCGAGCGCCAGGAGATTCTCAGCGCCCCTGCCACGACGACCATCACCTACACGCGCCGCGAGAAAAAATCTTCGCAGGTCAAACTTCCCAGCCGCAATTTGTTGCCTGCGCATTTGCGCCGTGAAGAGATACGTCTGGAACCCGAAGGTGACCAGAGTCATCTCAAGAAGATCGGTGAGGAAATCACCGAAGAGCTGGAGTTGGTCCCGCCGGAGCTCTATGTCAAACGCTACATCCGTCCCAAGTATGCCCGGCCCGAGGGTGAAGGCATTATCGTAGCAACGTTGCCCAGTCGTCCTATTGAAAAAGGTATTGCCGGCCCTGGCCTGTTGGCGCATATCCTCATGAGCAAGTTCGTTGACCATCTGCCACTGTATCGCCAACGTCAACAATTCCGCCGTCAGGGCGTCGAGATTTCCGGCGCCACCATGGATGGCTGGGTCACGGGCAGTTGTCAATGGTTTGTGTCCTTGTACCATGCTCAGCGCCAGCTTGTTCAGCAGTCTTCATATCTCATGGCGGATGAAACGCCGATTCCAGTTTTGGATCGCACCAAGCCCGGAAAAACACATTTGGGTTATCTCTGGGTTTATTACGATCCCGTTGTCAAGTTGGTGCTCTTTGATTATCGTTCCGGACGGGATCGCGCCGGGCCCAATGAGTTCTTGAAAAATTTCCACGGCCATCTTCAGATCGATGGTTACGACGGCTATAACGATGTCATCAAGCGGCCGGAAGTCATTGCCGCGGGCTGCATGGCGCATGCGCGGCGTTACTTCGAGCACGCGCAAGAAAACGATCGTGCGCGTGCAGAATGGATGCTGTCAAAGATCCAAGATCTCTACGCCATCGAACGGCAAGCGCGTGAAGCAGCTTTGCCATTTGAAGAGAGATATCAATTGCGCCAGAATCATGCGCTGCCGGTTTTGGCAGAGATCAAGATCTGGCTCGACGCCAATCTTCCTCTGGTCTTGCCCAAGAGCGCCATTGGGAAAGCGATCGGTTACATGCTGGGCCAGTGGTCGAAGCTGGAGAAGTACGTTACCGACGGCCGCTTAGAGATTGACAACAACTTGGTGGAGAACGCCATTCGACCGGTTGCTTTGGGACGAAAAAATTTTCTTTTTGCCGGCTCACACGAAGGCGCCAAACGCGCCGCCATGATTTACACCTTGGTGGCCACGGCCAAGCTACATCACGTTGAACCTTACGAATATCTCAAAGACCTTCTCAGCCGCATTCCAGACTACCCTCACCACAAGGTCGCCGACCTTCT
>JBOHQZ010001338.1:0-1798 GCA_050732275.1 bacterium | reverse complement strand
TCTACTGGCAGAATTATGTCGAAGTCGTGAAGCTCCTGCCGTTCGGCCGCTTCTTTCTCAACAGCTTATTTATCGCTGCCAGCATCACCATTTTGCAGGTTCTTACCAGCTCGCTTGCCGCCTACGCCTTTGCCCGTCTGCGTTTTCCCGGAAGAGATCGCCTTTTTCTCATTTATCTGGCCACGTTGATGGTGCCCGGACAGGTCACGATTATTCCGCTCTATTTCATCATCAAATACTTTGGTTGGATTGATCAATATCCCGGCGTGATCTTTCCGGCGGCCTTTACGGCATTTGGCACCTTTCTGCTCCGGCAATTTTTTATGACGATTCCTAGGGATTTGGAAGATGCCGCATTTATCGACGGCGCCAGCCGTTTCGCCGTCTATTGGAAAATCATTCTGCCGCTGTCTTTGCCGGCGCTCGCGACGTTGGGCATATTTGTTTTCATCAATTCCTGGAATGATTTCTTTTGGCCGTTCATTGTACTCTCTGACACCCAGAAGCTGACTTTGCCCGTCGGATTGACCAAACTCGTTACCGCGCATACATCGGATTGGACGCGCCTGATGGCCGGCACGATGATTGCCTTACTCCCGGCATTGATCGTTTACGTCATTTTCCAAAGATTCATTAACAAAGGGATTGTGTTGTCGGGATTCAAATAAAATGTCAATACATAAATCACAAATCGCTCTTCTTGCCGGTGGCGTTGCTTACGTTGCGCTGCTGTTGGTTGTCAGCCAAAATCCAAACGAGGACGCCATGCTTTTCTCGGCGTGGGGAACGGTCGAGGAGACAGAAAATCTCGTGCGCCTGATAGAAACTTACAATACGGCCCACCCACAGCCGCAAATCAAATTTGTTCATATTGATCACCAGGAATACGACCGCAAGATTCTCATCCAGACTGCCGCTGGCAATCCGCCCGATGTTTTCTTGCTGAGTAGCACCGATCTGAGCACCCTGGCTTATCGCGGCGTTTTGGAAGACCTCACGCCATGGATCGTTGCTGACACCAACTTTCGTTCTGCCGACTTTTTTCCGGCGCTGATGAATACCGCCACCATTCGCGGACGGGTTTACGGCATTCCCATCGGTTACACCCCGATGGTGGTTTATTATAACCGCCGTTTGTTTCGTGAAGCCGGCGTGCCGTATCCTGACACGTCGTGGACTTGGGACGACTTTTTACAAACCGCTCTTCGGTTGACTCGGAAAGATGCCAACGGCCGCATCAAACAATTTGGTTGCTTGATCAGCATGGCGGGTTATACCTTCGTTTATTCCTTCGGCGGCGATTTCTTTGATGAAAATTTGCAGTGGTGTCAACTCGATCAGCCCAAAACGATTGCGGCGCTGCAGTTCTATGGCGATCTAGCCATGAAATACCGTGTCACCACTTCGCCCACGGAAAAATTGTATACTTCCGATCAAGGCTTTCGTCAGGAGGCGGTGGCGATGATTGCGGCGGGCCGCTGGCAGGTGCCCAATTTCGCGCGAACCAATCTCGACTGGGGTGTGGCACCCATGCCGCGCGGGGAATCGCCGGCGGCCGGTGTGATTGTTTATAACGTCGTGATGTCGAAATTCAGCCAGCGACAACAGCTAGCCTGGAAGTTCACGAAGTTTATGGCCAGTCCCCTGGCGCAGCAACAATCGGCCAAGAGCGGCAACCTCATTCCTTCTCACATTGCCGTTGCAAATTCAGCCGCATTTCTCAATGACACAACTTTCGGCGTGGACAATCGCATTTTTTTGCATGGCATTGAGCACGCCCGTACCTGGCCGATGGAAA
>JBOHQZ010001337.1:0-1798 GCA_050732275.1 bacterium | reverse complement strand
CAATACGGCTGCGCCGGCCACTCAGTGGGCCAAGTGGACCATAAACGGTGTTGTCATAAACCAACGCCGCACCCACCTGCCCAAAACTCGCGCCACCGATATCCTGCTTATCTCTTTCAATCTTGCCGTTCGAGAGATTGAGACTTTCCACGACAAAATCCTGGCTCACAAACGTCGCACCGGCGCTCAGCTCGATGCGTGAGAAGCGGCTGAACGGATAGAACGCAAACGCATTCACGCCGCGATAGGTCTGCGTCACGAAACCGTTGGCCGTCGGCGCGACGAACACGCCAAAAGCGCTGCGTTGTTGAAACACCTCAAATCCATAGTTGAGGCGACGACCCTGATTCAAATAACCCGCGCCGATGTCGGTATTGCGAATGTCGCTGGTCAGGCCGAGCGAGAGAATGAAGTTGTGATTGCTCATCATATCGCTGAACAGAAACTGCGCGCCGCCGACCGTGCCGAAATAACCGCCGAAACTCGCGCCGAGCGCCACACCGTCGAGTTGCGGCTTGCTGCTGTATTGGCGCGGCTCAACGGAGTCCGCGGCGGCCAGTTTATAGCTTGCGTACAAAGTGTTGAAGTCGGCTATCGCCGGCAGCCACAGCGAATCTGGCACAGCGGCTGGTGAGACTGTTACAGCATGCCCATTGACCGACGGAATCACATTCGCATTATACGTCAACACTGGCGTGGCTTCTGGTACTTCCATGCGGAAAAGCTGCCAGCTTCCTTTCACGAATGACGAGAACACCATCACGCGACCGTCGGCAGACCAGCTCATGGCCGGCGTTGTCTCGGTAATGCCAGCGACTCCGGTTAGCAGCGTGGTCATCGCTGTCACTTGCTTTGCCGCCAAATTAAGCCGATAGATATTCGGAATGGCCTGGTGATCCGAAATAAACGCGATCTCACTGCCGTCCGGCGACCACTGGGGATTGATGGCATCACCCGATAGCTCAATGAGCAACTCGATCTCTTTCGTCGCAAAAGAGTAGAGCGCCAAATCGCTATCACCAAAGAGCAGAGTATTCTCGTCGGTGCCGTTGCCGCGATCGGTTGCAAAGACAACTGACTTGCCGTCGGGCGACCACTGCGGGTGCAATTCTGAGAAACGATCCTGCGTCAAACGCCGCAGCTTTTTGTCCGCCAAATCGACGGTGTAAAGATCCGAGCGCCCGCCGGAGATGCCGACGAAGACCAGCTCATCACCTTTGGGCGAGAAGCTCGGCGAAACCAAGCCGTTCAATTCCGGAAAGATCAGCTTGTGAATCACTTCGCTCTTGCGATGATCCATCACGTAAATTGCGTCGTCTTTGCCGGCTTTGGAGACAAAGGCGATGCGGCTGCCATCACGGGACCAACTGATTGCGGTATCAAAAAACCGCAGCGATTCAAAATCGCGGCTCTGCCCGCCGCTAACGAGGCGGCGATCTTCGAACGAGCCATCACGCTTTTGCGTGAGCAAATAAATCTCGTCCGTCAGATTTTTGTTGGCAATGTAAGCAATGCTCTTGCCATCCGGACTGACCGCGGGCACGAGATTCATGCGATGGAAATAGCCCTCTTGCCTGGTGATTTGCTGCGCGATCTGATCGGGACGTTGCAACAAACTATCCGCCGGCAGCACTTGCTTGCGCACGGCCTCGTGCCAAGCTTTAGTCAGTTGCTTAAAATCCATTTCGATTTGCGCCTTGAACGCGCGCTCGGCGTCGCCAAAGTTCACGGCGCTTTTCAAAATCCGGCCGACTTTCTTTTTCCCATACGTCTCGCCGACATAATTCCACAACGATTC
>JBOHQZ010001336.1:0-1800 GCA_050732275.1 bacterium | reverse complement strand
CCGCTGCTCGAAGCCGTCTGCGAATTCAAATTCCAGCCGCATTCGAGCTGGAATCCCGCCGTTCCCGATTTGATTTATGAAAAAGTAAAAACGCAATTTCCGCAACGCGAGGCGATGAACGGCTTGAGCGAAGAGGCGCCGGCGCCGAGTGCAAAGACGAAATTCCGCCGCGCCGATGGTTCCGCGCTGTTGCAAGTCTCTCCCAAGCTTTTGGCGATCAATCAACTTCGACCTTATTCAAGCTGGCTGCAATTCAAGAAAACAATTTTAGAAGCCTACGCCATTTATCGCGAGCTGGTCCATCCCGCCGGCCTCACGCGCCTCGGCTTGCGTTACATCAATCAAATCGAGATTCCGGAAACCAAAATCGAAATCGGCCGCTATCTACGCGGCTGTCCGGAGGGATATCACAAATTATTTTTGAGCACGGAATTTCCTTTTGAAACGGAGCAGGAGAATTTGGCGATGATTCTCGCCCACGTTCCCCACGACGAAGGCGATTTCTCGCATTTCTTTCTCGACCTGGATTATGGCGCCTTTCCGATGGCAACGGAGGAAATTAGCCCGGTGTTGGAGCGCGCGCACGAGCGCATAGAGCAAACCTTTGAAGCAAGCCTCACCGACGAAACGCGCCGCCTTTTCGGGGAGATCAAAAAGACGCGCCCCTATCCGGAAGCTGATGCGCAAGCTATTGCTGGAGCGGTTCATGAAGTGCAAGCTTCTTATATCTCCCACGCCGCAACGCCTTTACCGGCGGTTGCGTCTTTAAAACCATCGCCTGCTGCAACAAATCATGCGTTGGAAGAAATGTCAACGACTGCGGTCGATTCATCGGCAGCAGTGTCGTTTTATCGCGACCGTGTTCTGGAGCTGGGCAATAAAGCCGGCCACTGGGTCGACGCGGAAGCCCGCGAAGCCGAGCGCTGGGAAAATTTGGAACTGGCGCTGGGCGTGGAGAAGGAGATTATATTCGACGAACCGGAAGTGCCAACCCGTATCATCACAGCTAAAGTGCACAATTGTGGCCCTGCGCCAGTGCCGGATTTTTTCTTTGATTCTCCGGAAGAATAAGACGTTATAACAATGATTGATTTGAATATGACACCGATTTCACCGCGGTTTCCTTGGTATGAGTTGGTCGACGGGGATGACCTGGAACAAGGAGATATTTTTGAGCGATGTCCGATTTTTACCATCGCTTCCCCATTCACCTACGAGGATTACTGTGCGCCCAATTTCCAGGTACAATTTAAGAACCGCGAGCACGCTGTTATTGTCATGACCCAGTCCTGTGATCTTACAAAAGATTATCCTAAAGTCGAAGAGGTATTGTTATGCTCTATTTGGAATCTGGAAAAATTAGCGGAAAAATATGAAAATGTCCGATACGGGAAAGGCAAAGAGGATATTCGTCGAGGCAACGTTATCGGCTATCACATGTTGAATGCCTCGACGCTACCAGGTTTTGAGCGGCCAATCCGCATAGTTGGTTTCCATCGAGTTCATTCTCTACCACTGGTTTTCTTGAGAAGTATAGCCCAAACGCGCGGCCCGCGCCTCCGTTTGCTGCCGCCCTACCGCGAGCATTTAGGCCAAGCCTTTGCGCGCTACTTCATGCGCGTCGGCTTGCCGGTCGATATCCCTCCGTTCAAGAAATAAAACACACACAAGTGAAGTTCGACTTGGGCGCAACGGCTTTTATAAGTTAGCAAAATCTCGCTGCCCAAGTCGAACTTCGCACAATTTTTGGAAAATGCCATGCCCCGCCGCAAGAAGGATTCTGATCTCGCCCAAAAAGAT
>JBOHQZ010001335.1:0-1801 GCA_050732275.1 bacterium | reverse complement strand
TCCGGCGACGACGGCTTTGAGTTTTTCGGCGGCACGGTGAATGCGAAGCATTTGATTTCGCTCCGCACGCTGGATGATGATTTTGATACGGATTTTGGCTATTCCGGCAAAGTGCAGTATGCAGTGGCGCTGCGCGATCCGCAAGCCGCCGATGTGAGCACTTCACATGGTTTTGAGACGGACAACGATGGGACGGGCACGCCAAACACGCCGAAGACCAGCGCGATTTTCTCGAATGTGACATTGGTCGGTCCGAAGGTGAATAATTCCGATGTGTTAACTACGCCTTACGTGCGCGCCACGCACATACGCCGCAACACGGAGTTTTCTTTCTACAACAGCATTGTAATGGGCTGGCCCGGCGCGAGCGCTGGCAGCGGCATCTACATTGATGGCAACTCGACGGCGGATAATGCGATGGCCAACCGGCTGCAAATTCGCAACGCCATTCTCGCCGGCAAAGACACGGTGACGACCAACGCCACCAACGGCTTCAATGCGTTGTCATGGTTCGATACGCCGGCGTTTGGCAACACGCGACTCACCACCAGCACCGCCGTGCAATTGGCCAATCCCTTCAATTTAACGAATCCGGATTTTAGGCCCTTAAGTGGTTCGCCGGCGTTAAGCGGCGCTGATTTTACCAACACCCGGCTGACCGACGCCTTCTTCACGTCGGCGACTTTCCGCGGCGCTTTTGGCAGCGGCGAGCGCTGGGATGCGAAGTGGGCCAATTACAATCCGCAATACAGCGTCAATTCAATCCTCAGCGACGTGAAGGTCAAGCAGACCACGGCGATTCCAACAACACATAAGTTGGAGCAAAACTATCCGAATCCCTTCAACCCCTCGACGCAGATCAAATACGCGCTGCCGAATTCCGGCCATGTCACGCTCAAGCTTTATGATTTAGCCGGCCGCGAAGTCGCCACGCTCGTCGATCACTTTCAAACGGCTGGTGAGTTTACGGTGACATTCAACGCCGCCGGCCTGGCGACGGGAATTTACTTCTATCGCTTAAATGTCGGCGATTATAGTGAAGTGAAACGGATGGCGTTCGTGAAATAAGGCCAGTGATCAGTGACCAGTTCATGTCATTAAGTTAGCGGACAACGATTCCGTCCCGTAGGGACAGCCTGAGAATAGCCCAGAGATTTTATCTCTGGGAAATTTGAAACAACAGTGTTCCAAGTCCAGCTAGGGACGATTGAAAAGAACCGTTTAAAATATCACGATCACCGTGTTCTCATTCGTCCCTTGCGGGACTGGTGAGGCAATGATGGGTGATATTTCCCAACAATAAATTGTTGGGCTATTGCCGGCTGTCCCTTCGGGACGCAAAAGCAATAAACTCTTTGCTTAACTTAATGACAGGAAGTGACCAGTTTTCAGTTTAGCAGGTTAAACGGTTACTGAAAACTGATTACTGAAGACTGGACACTGATTCGTACTCTCCCCTCCATTACCTTACTCTTGCTCGCGCACAGGAAAGTGGACGGCGAGTAAGAGTAAGGCGAGGGCGGGTACGGACAAGCAACGATAAGGACGAAATTCATCAGGACAAAGTGCAATTTAGGTAATCGACCAAAACGAGAGGCAGAGTACGTATGAAAAACTTGTTCAAGAAGATCATCCTGGCCGTCGCCATGTTGATGGCGCCACTGGCTTTTGCGCAAAACACCGGCCAAATCACCGGCAAAGTGACGGATGCGGCGAAGGGCGAAGCGCTGATCGGCGCCAATGTCATCATTGACGGCACGCAGCTCGGCGCAGCGGTCGATGTGGATGGCAATTATTTGAT
>JBOHQZ010001334.1:0-1804 GCA_050732275.1 bacterium | reverse complement strand
TATCCTCAGCGGGATTGGTTTGCGCCTCGAGTTGAGCCATCTTCTCCTCGAACGTCAGCTCTGCTGCGTCGGTTGCCATTGGCGCGAACGCTGTTTCCATATTCTCGTGAGAGACGGGCGCAGCGCCAGCATCTGTCTGCGCCTCGAGTTGGGCCATCCTCTCTATTTGTTCGAATGCGCTTCTTTCCGGCGCCCCCTCCGATTCAGATCCTGCCATTGCCAATTCAACCGGGGCGTTTTTTTCAGCCAACAGGCCATACTTTTCTTTTTCCCGGGCCGCCAGAATTTTGTCATAATCCGTCTCCTCCGATAATGGCTTCACCTTTTTCTCGCGCTTGGGTGACTGTACGACCCCGAACCCGGAGTTGCCGAATTTCAACAAAAAAGCGAGGCGGTGTGAGGCGCTGCGATCGAACGCGTCCCGGGCAAATCCATAATCTACTTCCAGCATATTACCGCCGACAGCGAGACCCGTGAACGAGGCGCCGAGTGTGAAAGCGCCGTCGTCGCTGCCGGTGCGCAAGCCAAATCTCTCGCGCCAGAGAATTTCCCAGCCGGCATGCCACCTTCCTTTTTGTTGATCGTTGAACTCGTAGTCCGCCGCCAGATTCATGAACGGCAGCGGCTTGACGTTGACGCCGGCGCGCGTATTCACCGGCAATGCTTTCCGTCCCTTCCCCGCGATTTTCCATGAAACCTGTGGTTGCAAATTTTGCACGCTCGCGCCCAGACCTACAATCTCAGAAAGCTTGAACTTGGCTCCGAGATCAAAGCCCAGCCCCGAGGCGCCGGTGGGATTGGGGAAGAGCAATTTCACGTTGCCGCCGGCGGCAAAATTTCCGGCGAATTGATTGCCATACGAAAAGAGCAGGGCGTTCTGATCGTTGCCCAATTTTCCGGTCACCACGCCGAACCGGTTGCGCGTCACAATATTGCCGGTGCGGTAGCCGATCCAGCTTATGCCGACGGCGCTGGTGGCGCCAAGCGGGTACGCGGCGGCGAGGTAATTATGCTGCCGGTTCAGCGACAAAACGGAATACATCCCGCCAAGCTGCGGCACAGTTAATCCACCGAGGCCGGCGGGGTTCCAATAGCCGGCGGTAACGTCATTGACGTGGGCCACAAAAGCGCCACCGGCGCCCAACGCGCGAGCGCCGGCGCCGGCTTGCAAATAGGCGCCGGCGTTTTGCGCGATGGATTTTCCCGGCAAAAGCTGTAGGACAGCGATTGCCGGGAAAAACAGCCAAAAGGTCTTTGAAGGTCGCATAGACATAAGGCGTAAAACGTGAAAGCGTAATGTGCATTTTGTTACGCATTACGCTTTACGTTTTACCTTACTTTGTGAGGATCATCCTCCGGGTCTGTACGCTTGCACCCGCTTTCAAAACCGCGAAATAAACGCCGCTGGGCAGGCGCGAGGCATTGAAGGGTATCCGGTAAAAACCACGTACCTGATAGCCTTCTGCCAGGACCGCCACTTCCTGGCCGGCGACATTGAGAATCTTCAGCGAGATGTTCATGCCCTCGGGCAACGCGTAAGAAATCGTCGTCGTCGGGTTGAACGGGTTGGGATAATTTTGTGCGAGCGTAACGACGTCGGGAATGATCGCTGCCTCGGCGCCATTAGCCGCGTCCTTCGTCAACGAGCCGGCGTAAACCTCGAGCTCGGCGATGCGGTAATTTGACTTCGCATTCTTCCTCAAATAGATGCGAGCGAACCGCGCCATTGCCGTCGTAAAGGTGAAATCCTGTGTGCCCATAGCGCCGGCGTTGTTGGTATAAACCGTCGTCCAGTTCGTGCCGT
>JBOHQZ010001333.1:0-1807 GCA_050732275.1 bacterium | reverse complement strand
AGGGGCTCACCGTAGCTTTGAACGTCGGATCAGCCGCAGACAAACGGCCGATGATGGTTTTGATTTCGCCCACAACTTGCGCCTCGGTCTCGCCAGGGATCGTGCGCCGCTCGATCTTCAGCTTGCAACTCGGCGCATACGTGCTCAAACCCGCGCCGCCGTTGATGAGCGCCGCGTGCAATGACGGCGGCCCAACGAGCGGATGCGGAGAACGAACGCGCAGCTCTTTCTCCAGTTTGTCCAATTCAGCGAGAAAACGCCCCATGCGCATGTTCGCGTCGATGCCTTCGTCGAAGCGGCTGCCGTGCGCGGCGCGGCCAAGCGTTTCGACTTCCAGCCAGATAAAACCTTTGTGCGCGCGGCAAAGATTCATCTCGGTCGCTTCGGTGACGATGGCGCCATCGACTTGATGATGCTTGATCACCTCCGCGGTACCGAGACTGAAATACTCTTCGTCGGCAACGGCAGCCAACAGCAAGTCGCCCTTGAGATCCGCTCGAGCATCGACAAGAGCTTTTACCGCCGTCATGCAGGCCGCGATACTGCCTTTCATGTCGTAAGCGCCGCGGCCGTACATTTTGCCATGACGAATCGCAGCGGCAAACGGCTCCGGCATGCCGGCAACGCCAACCGTGTCGATATGGCCATTGAGCATGAGCGAGCGTCCTCTCCCCTGTCCTTTGAGTTTGCCGACGACGCTCACGCGTCCCGGTTCCGGCTCGTGCATTATCACCTCAAGATTGAGGCGGCGTAACGCGCCGGCAATGTACGCAGCAATTTCTACTTCGCCGGCGCCATCGGGTACGAGCTGCGGATTGATGGAATTGATGCGAATAAGATCGGACAATGTTTTGACCAGATATTCGCGGTCGATATTGAAGTTCATAGGTTAGCCTCTACTCTAAGAACAACCATCTGCACACGGTTTATGAAAAAAGCATCCCCAACTCGTGCAAAGCCGATTTAACCCGCGCTTCAAGCTCGCTTGTTGAAAGGGTGCTGTCGTTGAGTAAGACAGCATATCGGCCGAGGGGAATTTGCGCACGCCATTCTAAAACTGATGGGGCAAAGACCATTTGCAAATATTCTTCCGGAACTTGATCCGCCAAAGGCCGGTTTTGGTTGCGCTGCCGGATAACCGAATCCGGCGCTGTCACTTCCAGCACTGCGGCGTGACGCATTTTTTCCAAACCGAAAATCGTAAAGGCTTCGACGTAATTATAATGAGAAAACTCGAAACAAACCGGCCGAACCAGAGTTTTCTGCTGCAACAGCCGCCCGGCTTCACGTGTCAGCCACAGGAGCGCTTCGCGCATCATCGCCTCGCGGTCATGAAAAACCAGTTTACCGCCTTCAAGATAGGAATACAGCGGGCTTTTGACTTGGGGATCGCAAATCACGCGGTGGGCTTTGTCAATCGGCAGAAAACTGGAATCTGGCAGATCGAGCACATTCAAAACGATTCGCGAAATTGTGGATTTACCCGAGGCCGGCTTGCCGATGATGAATAAATAATCAGGAAGATTCTCAAGTGCCATGATCATTATCTCAAGCTTTATTTCTTGCTGAGAGAAACCTCACCCGCTGAATAGGCTTTGCGTTGCCCATTGGCCAAACGCAAAATCAGCTCCCCTCCTTCCCCGATATTATCAAAAATTCCCGTGACCTTTGTTTTCGATTGCTGCAAAATAATCGGCTTTCCCAGCTCTGGGCAAAGCTTCCGCCACTGAGCCAAAAGCGCCGGCATCGCTTGCGGCAAATTCACCAATAAAGCTTTGTCAAGATGTTGCACTAATGTGACCAGCAC
>JBOHQZ010001332.1:0-1809 GCA_050732275.1 bacterium | reverse complement strand
GCGTTGGTGAAAGATCAAGGCCAGGGCTTCGATCCCCAAAAACTCGACGGGCAAAATGCGCAGGAGATTCTTGCCAGGCCCCAAAACGGCGGGCGGGGTATTCTCATGATGAAGATGCTAACGGACGAAGTCCATTTTGAAGCCGGAAACGGCAAAGGAACGCAAGTCCGGCTGGTCAAATATCTTGCAAGCTCTCAAAAAGCGGTTGTCTATGGAAAAACGTAGCGCCCCGCAACTTTTTAAGAAAGCAATGACAGAAAAATGGCGGGCAGAAAATAAGGCTTTTTAATAGTTTTGCCCCAAATCGTTTTGCCTTTTTAAAAAATTAGCAGCATTGGGCAAAGGTGCCTGCGCTACCATTACCTTACGGAAAGGAGATTTTACCATGTCCATCAAAGTAGCAATCAACGGTTTTGGTCGCATTGGCAGATTAGTCTTCAAAGCCATGCAAAAAGAATCAGCGCTCGAGGTCGTGGCGATCAACGATCTTACGGATGCGAAGACTTTGGCGCATTTGCTGAAGTACGATACGGTGCACGGCAGATATCCTGTTTCCGTCCGCGCTCAAGGCGACGTGCTCGTGACCGGCGACCGCAGAGTGAAAATTCTTGCCGAAAAAGATCCGAGCAAGTTGCCGTGGAAAGATTTGGGAGTTGATATCGTTATTGAGTCAACCGGCGTTTTCAGATCCCGCCAGCAACTGAGCTTGCATTTGCAGGCCGGCGCGCGCAAGGTTCTTCTCACCACCCCGGCCAAAGATGAATTGGACAACACCGTGGTGATGGGCGTGAATGACGAAACGTTGACCGCCAAACAGGTGCTCGTTTCCAACGCCTCCTGCACCACCAACTGCCTGGCGCCGGTCGCGAAAGTATTGCACGATAATTTTGGCATCAAGCGCGGCTGGATGACCACGATTCACGCCTATACCAACGATCAACGCCTTCTCGATTTGCCGCACAAAGATCTGCGCCGGGCGCGCGCCGCGGCGGGCAACATCATTCCGACGACGACCGGCGCTGCCAAAGGGGTCGGGTTGGTCATTCCCAGCTTGAAAGGCAAGCTCGATGGCATCGCGATGCGCGTGCCGGTGGCGGATGGCTCGTTGGTGGATTTGGTGGCGGAATTGGAAATGAAGACAACGGCCGAAGAAATCAACAGTGTCATGAAGAGCGCAGCTTCGGGCGCGCTCAAAGGCTATCTGGAATATTGCGACGATCCGATTGTTTCCTCAGATGTGGTTGGCAATCCGGCCTCGAGCATTTTCGACGCCATCTCCACGCGCGTGATGGACGGCAACTTCGTGAAAGTGATCGCGTGGTATGACAACGAATGGGGTTATTCTAAGCGCACCGTCGATCTTTTGAAAAAAATGGTTTCATTATAGAATAAATGGCCGGTCGGGCGTTAAGAACTTCGTTTGGCAACCATCGCAACGCTGACGAGCCGTCACCAAACAGGGGCAACCGCGAATGATCGCGAATTCACGCGAATGAAAAATATTAGCGTTGATTCGCGGTTTAAAAATTCACACGCAAATCCGACTTCACGGAACCACAATCAAAGAGAGGTAATTCATGTGCCGTTTTCTGGCTTACCTCGGCAAGCCGATCGTACTCGACAAACTTCTTTATCAACCCAAAAATTCTTTGGTGCACCAAAGCTATCATGCCCAAGAAAGGAAAGAGCCGCTGAATGGCGACGGCTTTGGCGTCGGGTTTTATGTTCCGGAGATCGATCCGGCGCCGGCGCTATTCGTCTCAACCACGCCGGCGTGGAGCAACCGCAACCTGCGTTACAACGCGCCGA
>JBOHQZ010001331.1:0-1819 GCA_050732275.1 bacterium | reverse complement strand
GACTAAAATCTTGCGAGTGCGTTCAACAAACGAGGCGCGCAGACGAATGAGATAAAGCCCGTTTGCCACCTTGGCGCCAGATGCCGCCGTGCCATCCCACGCGACGGTGTATTCGCCGCGAGGTTGCGAACGCTGCACGAGGGTTTTTATTTTTTGCCCCAAGACATCGTGGATGGTCATCTCTACCTCAGACGCATTGGGAAGCAGATAACGAATGGTGGTTTCGGCTGCAGATGAGATAGAAAATGGATTCGGATAATTTTGCGTCAAAACCGGAGAGTCCGGCAATTGGTTGTTTTCTGTAAACGGCGTTTCAACCTCGGTGAGAGGGGAAAGATCAAGCGTGTACATCGAGCGGCCATGCGTGCCGGCGGCAAGGCGGCGCAGTTTTGGGTGTACGACGATATCGTAGACCGAAACCACCGGCATGCCTTCACCGAGCGGCAACCAGTTTTTGCCATAATCACGCGAATAAAACGCGCCGACGTCGCTGCCGGCATACAACATGTTCGGATAAATGGGATCGACCACGATCACATTCACTGGCGCGTCGGGCAAATTGTTACTGACATCTTCCCACGTCTTGCCCAGATCTGCTGTGCGAAAAACGTGCGGCTGCGCCGAATACCATTTGAGGCCGGAGAAGGTGACGTAGGCAATGGCCGCATTAACGGGATCGACGGCAACGCGTGTGACCCAGCGATACGGCAATGCCGCGGAGATTTCTGTCCAGCTTTGGCCAAGATCGGTGGTGACCCAAACATGGCTATCGTCAGTACCGGCGTAAATGACGTTGGGATTGCTCGGCGCCACGGCGATGGTTGTGATCGTGCCCAAATAAGGTCGGCTTTCAAAACCATCCGTGAGATCACCGCTAATTGGCTGCCACTGAGTAGCTCTATCGACGGTGCGATAAACGCGATTGGTGCCGTAGTACAAAACGTTGCTATTGGTTGGATCCAATATCACCGGCGTCGACCAATTTGTCGGCTCGTTAAAATTGATGCCGGTGCGCGCGGCGTTAAAGCTGTTCCCACCATCGATCGATTTGGCCAGGAAGCCGTATTGCGATTCGGCGTAAATAATGTTGGGATTAGTGGGATCGACGATCACGTAAAAGCCATCGCCGCCGAGTATCCCATGCCAGTCGTTGAGCCGGCCGGTCGCCGTGCGGATCGTGCCGTTGTCCTGCGTTCCGCCATAAAGCTTTTCCGGATTGATTTGATCCATGGTGATATGATAAAACTGTGTCACCGGCAGAGAAGGAACCTTCGTCCAAGTCCTGCCGGCATCTTCGGAAATGTTGATGCCGCCATCGTTGCCATTGATCAGGCGCTGCGCATTCAGCGGGTCAAAGGCCAGCGCGTGATGATCGACGTGCAAACCCGGATAGCTGGGACTATAACCGTAAAACACCGGCCAGGTTTGGCCGCCATCAAATGATCCCATGACCGCGGTGTCCAAAACATAAATCTGCTCCGGATTATTCGGATGCACGCGAACGTTGCCGAAATACCAACTAAAATCAGCAAAGCCAGGCTGCAAGCGCCTATTCAGATCGGTTAGAGTCCAACTATTTCCCCCGTCGCGAGAGCGATAAAGCCCGCCGTAGGTGTTGCCAATGATATAAAGCGCGTAAAGGTTTTCCGGCTGCGCCGCGCAAATGGCCAAGCCGAGACGCCCGACATTCGATGCCGGGCCGGGCAGTCCGTTTGCGACGCCAAGACGTTGCCACGTGTTGCCACCGTCGCGGCTGCGATAGATGCCGCTCGCTTCGCCGCCCAAAGCGGCGCGATTGTGGCGGCGAGTACGCTGCCAC
>JBOHQZ010001330.1:0-1823 GCA_050732275.1 bacterium | reverse complement strand
ACGATGATTCACGGCGGCACGGCGGACAACGTCATTCCGTCGGAAGTTCGGCTCGCCGGCACGATTCGCACGCTCAATGCTGAAACGCGCGAACGTATGAGCCGGCGGTTCACTGAGATGGTGGAAGGCGTGGCGCAATCCTTTGGCGGCCGCGCTGAAGTCAAAATCGATCCCGGCTATCCGCCGCTCGTCAATGATGATCGCATGCTCACGCTCGTGGAAAAAGTTGCCAACGAAGTCGTCGGCCCCTCCAAAGTGTTCGAGCTAAAAGAACCGAGCATGGGTGGTGAAGACTTTGCATACTACTTGCAAAAATACCCCGGCGCCATGTTTCGGCTCGGCGTCAGCCCGGCCTCGCTGCTCCATTCCGACACGTTCAACTTCAACGATGAGGCGTTGGAAACGGGCATGATTATGATGGCCGGTTTGGCATTGCGGTTTTTGGAAAAGTCTTTTGGATCGATGGATTGATGGATTTTTGGATTAATGGAAATTGGCAGTTTTTCCGTGCGAAATTATTTTTGGGCAAGAACTTTTTAAAGATTTGGTGAATAGTTATGATTTGGAGCTTTAAACATCTTTCTCGTGCAGTGCTTTTGGTGTTTCTTCCCGCCGCCATTTTCTTTTTATTTTCATCCTGCGATTTTGACCAAGGCCTCGGGGCCTCGAAAACAAAAGTATCCGGCAAAGTCATTTTTCTTGACCCGGCGTCGCGCCCCCAAAACGTCGAGGAGGTGCGCGTTGTTGCCGTGGCCAATTTGCCGCCGGCAGGATTTGGCGACGTGTATTTCAGCAATGCGGTCAGATTCGATCTTGACACCGCGTCTTATCAACTCTCGCTGCCGGTAGGCAATTATCCCGCGGTCGGCGTGTTGTGGAAAGCGCGCGGCAAAGACTGGGCGTTCAACAATTTGATGGGAATCTACGGTTTCAACCCGCCAGTTGATTTTGCTCTTAAGCCGGTGGAATTGACTGAGTCGCAGCCCGTATTTGACAACATCAACGTTTACGCGTTGTGGGCGTTTACCCAATTTGATGCGACGCTCGCCGGCACGGTCACTTTTGCCGGCACTTGGCCGGAAGATACCGAAGTTCTCCTGCTCGGCACTTTTTCCGGCATTCCTGATCTCGACAATATCGCCAATTCACTCGGTTTGTTGGGCGGCATCCCTTTGCCCATCACCAAACCCGCAACGGATGACAATGATTTGGATTACACAACCTCCGTACGCAATGGGTCGTACAAATTCATCGGGGCATTTTGGAAACGCAAAGGCGACAACGATCCCAAACATATTCGTTGCATCGGCTTTTATCCCGATCCAGCCAACCCTTCCCGCCCTGGTGAAGTTCAAGTCGCCCCCGAAAAAACTGCTGAGGCCGTCAATGTCGTTATCGATTTTTCTACGCTACCTGATGGCGTAAAATTGGGCAGCGCAACATCTGCATCTGGAAAATAACAACCCCGGAGGAGACTGTCATTTCGTAGAATCTTTTTTCAATTCAAAACGATTGCTATAAACAAAAAAGATTCTTGAAGAATGACATAGAAATTCTTATGAGCCAAAAATTTCTTGTTGTAATTTTGCTGTCGTTTACTTCCATTGTATTCAGCCAATCTACAGGAAAAATTGCCGGTGTGATCACTGATGCTGAAACCGGCGCGCCGCTGCTCGGCGCGAATGTGCTGGTCACACAAACCTTGCTCGGCGCGATCACTGATGTCGACGGGCGCTTTGTGGTCAGGCAAGTGCCGCCGGGCGTGCATCTCGTGCGAGTGTCTTATATCGGCTATCATGGCGAGCAAGCTCGGATTCGCGTGC
>JBOHQZ010001329.1:0-1823 GCA_050732275.1 bacterium | reverse complement strand
AGCACATCCAAGAATTCGCTCAGTCTGCCGACGTGGCACGCACCATGGGACACCGCCGCGAGGTGCCCGGTCTTCGCAAAGACGGCAGCGAGTTTCCTGCCGAGGCTTCAATTTCCAAACTCGACCTTGGCAATGAGCCAGTGTTTACAGTCATCCTGCGCGACATCACCGAACGCAGGCGGGCTGTAGAAGAACTGCGGCGAAGCGAAGCCTATTTGGCTGAAGCGCAGAGATTGAGCCGCACGGGCAGTTTTGGCTGGAACGTTGCCAGCGGAGAGTTTATCTGGTCGGAGGAAACGTATCGAGTTGTCGGACTCGACCGGGCAATTAAACCTACGCTCGAACATGTGCTCCAAAGAATTCATCCGGAAGACCTCGCCTTTGTGCGGCAGTCATTAGATCGCGCCGCGCGCGAGGGCACGAACCTGGATATCGAACATCGCTTTGTAATGCCCGATGGTTCCATCAAACATGTTCACGTTGTTGCCCATGCCATTAAAGATGAAAAGGGCGGCCTTGAGTATGTCGGAGCAGTGACAGAGGTGACCGCTGCAAAGATAGCGTTCCAGCAGATACAGGAATTAAAGGATCAACTCCAGAGAGAAAATGTCGCGCTGCGTGAAGAAGTGGATGCCGTTTCCATGTTTGAGGAAATCATCGGCACTTCTCCCGCATTACAAAAGGTGTTGTCTCGGGTATCCAAAGTCGCTCCGACGGACTCCACTGTGCTGATCACCGGAGAAACCGGAACCGGCAAAGAACTTATCGCTCGCGCCATTCATAAACGCTCACAACGCTCTTCACGCGCTTTTGTGAGTGTAAATTGCGTTGCCACGCCACCCTCCTTGATCGCCTCGGAGTTGTTCGGTCATGAAAAAGGCGCGTTTACCGGCGCATTGCAGGCCGCCTCGGACGCTTCGAGCTGGCGGAAGGCGGCACGATTTTTCTCGACGAAATTGGCGAGCTTCCGATGGAGACCCAGATCGCGCTCTTGCGGGTTCTGCAAGAGCATGAATTCGAACGCGTCGGCGGCAATCAAACCATTCGAGCTGAGGTGCGCGTGATTGCGGCCACCAATCGGGACTTGCAGGCTGCCATCACGCAAGGTACGTTTCGCCGCGATTTGTTTTATCGGATCAACGTGTTTCCAATCGAAATGCCCGGTTTGCGTGAACGGAAAGAAGATATCCCGATGCTGGTCGAGTATTTTATCGATCGCTATGCAAGCGAGGCCGGGAAGAAAATAAAGAGCATCGACAAAAGAACGCTTCAACTTCTTCAATCCTATCCTTGGCCCGGCAACATTCGAGAATTGCAGAATGTCATAGAACGCTCGGTTGTTCTCTGCGAAACGGACACACTATCGGCGGATGAGAGTTGGCTCTCCCGAGGTTCTGCTCCGGCATTACCGACAAAGCAACCCCTTTCGGAAAACCTCCTCAGCCAAGAGAAGAAAATGATTGAAGCCGCACTTGCTGAAAGCAAAGGGAAAGTCTCAGGATCTACCGGCGCGGCAGCGAAGTTGGGAGTCCCGACGTCAACGCTTGATTCGAAGATCAAAGCGCTAAACATCAACAAAAACCGTTTTCGGTCTTAGCTCCAAAAGCATTTCACACTTCCCCTCCTCTTTCCCGACATTTCGTTTATTCCCGATGGTTCGGGACTCGCGAACCCTCTCTTTATTTACTTTTCCTTCCGATTTGACCGATTCTTGGTTTGGTCTACTGTTTGCTCTAATGAGAACAAACAACGAGGAGAATCACATGTAGCGTATAAACGAGTACCGCACGCTCGGGCGCACGGGCTCACCCGCCGCGAGTACG